>JAYZXG010000225.1:0-10022 GCA_036141435.1 Pseudomonadota bacterium
TCTTTGAACGACGGCCCGACCCGCGCCATGTTGCATGCGATGGCACCGGAGATGGAGGGGATCGCCGGTTTTGCCGCGGCCAATAACGGTATCTTCGGCCCCATGATCCGGGGTCAGTTGATGGAACAGGATGCCGCCCGCGCCCTTATCGGGACAACAATCGCGCCAACCACTATCGACGGCGGCGTCAAGGACAATGTCCTGCCCCAGGAAGCCACCGCACACATCAATCTGCGCCTGCACCCCCGGGACACCGTGGAGAGCGCACTCGCCCATCTGCGTGCATCGGTCCGGCATCTGGACGGCATCACCATCGACACCGACCAATGGGCGTCCAATGCCCCGCCCGTCGCGGACTTCGAGGGCCCGGCCTGGCAACTCATTGCCGGTGCGGCCTCCGGCCAGGCAGAGCCCGGCACCCCCATGGTGCCCTTCATGGTCACCGGCGCAACCGATGTCCGAGCCTTTGCGGGTACGGCCGACAATCTCTATCGCTATTCCCCGGCCCGGGCCGTGATGGCCGATGTCGCGCGTATCCACGGCGATGACGAGCGGATCGCGGTAGAGGATCTGGCACGCATGTCGGGCTTTTTCTACACGGTGATCGCGGAAGCGAGCGCGGCGGAAGAGTAGGGAACCTGCTCGCCCCTCGTCACCCCTGCGAAGACAGGACCCCGGCTCATAGGGCCGGCCTGGCTCGAGAGACCACCCGTCCACACCTACAACACTTGTCATCCCGGACGGATAGCCGGGCCTGACCCGGCTGGAGATCCGGGACCCACCGATCGCCCCATGGATCCCCGCTCTACGCCCCGGTCAAGCCGGGGCCTCCGGCGGGGATGACAAGTGTTATTCTGACACCCACCCGTGACCCAATCGCCACACCTGAGGACTTTCAATAACACCCCGCTTGTCGATTTCCCCCAACAGGCGTAATCAGGCTCCCCAATTACAGGAGACGGTACCCGTGAAACTATCCATCTAACAACCGAGGGCGGCCCCGACGGCCCGCCATCGCACCAGGCGCCCCCGCTTAACCGCCGGTCCTCTGGTGATGTCTCCCGTCGACCCAAGCCCAGTTGTTATTTGAATATGTTCACGAGGCGAGCCCCTTGGCTCGATGACCGATGTCGACTTCTGCTTTTGATGCACCCAACGAAAACACCGAAGACCTGATCGACGCGCGCGATCTGCATGACGAGGTCCGCGAAGGCCTGTACGCCGATCCGGATGACGAGCCGCGGACGAAAAGCCTCTCCAACGCTGCCGTCATGGCCTATCTGGCCAAGCAGTGGCGGCGACGGCCTGTCCTGCTGGCCGGCATGATCTTCTTCATGGTTCTGGCCACGATCATGGAATTGGTGATCCCGATCGCCGCCGGGCGCCTGATCGACACGCTGTCGGCGGGCCCGGGCGTCGGCAATCCCTGGGACGCCTTCTCCCTCTATCTGGGGGTCGCGGTCGTCTTCTATGCCGTGCGCCAGCTGGCGTCGCGCTGCGAGGTGCCGTTTTCCTCGGCCAACATGGCCGACATGACGACGGAGGCGTTCGCCAAGGTGCAACGCTTCTCGCTGGACTGGCACGCCAACACGTTCGCCGGGTCTGTTGTCCGCAAGATCACGCGTGGCATGTGGGCCTATGACACGATCACGGTGCACATCTTCATGGGCATTGCGCCGTCTATCGGTGTGATGCTGGGCATCGCCGGCATGATGGCCGTCCGCTGGCCGCTGGTTGGCGGCATCGCCTTTGTCATCATGTGCGGCTTCATCGCCTCCTCACTGCTGTTGAGCCGCTATTACATCCGCCCGCAGAACATCCGCTCGAACGCGCTGGACAGCGAGATCGGTGGCGCGCTGGCGGACACGATTGGCGGTATCGCGACAGTGAAGAGCTTTGGTGCGGAAACGCGTGAGGATGGACGCTTTCACGGCCTGGCCTGGCGGTGGCGCGAAGCGACCAAGAAAACCTGGCACCGCTTCGTCAATTCCTGGCTGGTCAACATCGTCACCGACCTGACGATGCAGGCCGCCCTGGTCGGGCTGCTGGTCTGGCAATGGTCGAAAGGCAGCGCCAGTGCCGGTGATGTTGTCGCCGCGCTGACGGCCTACATGATCGTCTCGGGATACATGCGCCGATTTGGTGAACAGGTTCAGCAGGTCCAGCGGGGTCTCGACGAGATCCAGGACCTGGCCATCTTCGACGCTCAGGAAACCGAGGTCAGTGATCGTCCGGACGCTGTCGCGTTCACGCCGGACCAGGGCGAGATCCGCTTTGACAAGGTGGATTTCACCTATGCCGGCCAGGACCGTCCGCTCTACACCGATTTCGATCTGGCTATCCGGCCGGGCGAGAAGGTGGCGCTGGTCGGACCGACCGGTTCGGGCAAGTCGACCTTCGTGAAACTGGTTCAGCGGCTGTACGACGTCAGCGATGGCGCGGTGCTTATTGACGGCCAGGATGTGCGCGCGGTGAAGCAGGACAGCCTGCGCCGCCACATCGCCCTGGTCCCGCAGGACCCGGCGCTGTTTCACCGCTCGATCGCGGAAAACATCGCCTATGCCAACCCGGAGGCCTCGCCAGAGGATGTGGTTGCGGCGGCCAAGGCGGCCCACGCCCACGACTTCATCATGCGTCTGCCCCAGGGATATCGCACGCTGGTCGGTGAGCGCGGGGTGAAACTCTCCGGTGGTGAACGCCAGCGTGTCGCCATTGCCCGGGCCATCCTGGCGGATGCGCCGATCCTGATCCTGGACGAGGCGACGTCGAGCCTGGACAACGAGACCGAGCGCGAGATCCAGTCGGCCATGAACACGGTGATGAAAGGCCGGACGACGATCATCATCGCCCACCGCCTGTCGACCATTCGTGATGCCGACCGCATCCTGGTGTTCGAACAGGGCCGTATTGTGGAACAGGGACAGCATGACGAGCTGGTGAAGCAGAGCAATGGCGTCTACGCGCGCCTGGCTGAACTTGCCTCCACCTAGTTCACAGTGACGTAACTGGATAAGGGTGCCGGGACGTGCTTTGATTTCCAACTCTGTTCGTTGGGAGACATGCATGTCCCGGCTTCTCGCTGCCTTCACCGTTTTCTGGCTCCTCATTCTTCCAGCGCACGCGCTGGATGATGATCACCCGCGGCCGTTCGACGGGAATTACGACGCCATGGCGATTGTCGATGAGGCGATGGCCGAGGCCCTGGCCGAGAACAAGCGTCTGCTGCTGGTTCTGGGCGCGAACTGGTGCCATGACAGCCGCGGTCTGGCGCATCACTTCCAGGACGAGGAACTCGCAGCCACACTCGAGGCCCACTACGTCACACGCTATGTCGATGTCGGCTGGCGTGACCGCAATAATGACGTGATGCTCCGCTTCGGCGTCTCGGCCATCTATGGCACGCCCACGGTCTTCATTATCGACCCCACGGACGAACACCTCATCAATCGGGAAACGCGCAGCCTGTGGACGAGCGCAGCTTCCCGCTCGATCGAGGAAGCCCGCGAATACTTCGCCGACTTTGCGCGTGGCGAGGCCGCGCTGGACCTCGTGGAGAGCTCGCTGGTCTATCAATCCCTGTTGATCGAGATCGAGGTTTTCGAGGCCGAACAGGGCGAACGCCTGGCCGCGGCCTATGGGGATATCGGGCGCTGGCGAGCGATGGACGAAGACGACCGTCCCGAGGATTTCATGGATCTGGCCGGCGAAGTCGATACCTGGCGCAGCCGCATGAACCGCCAGTCACGCCGCCTCTACCGCGAAGCCTATCGCGCGGTCGACGGGGCCCTGAGCGAGCTGGCGGGTGAAAGCGAAGTCACTGCCGCAACCGTTGCCCGGCTGGACCAGTCCAACCCGGACATCTCCCTGCGCTTCCAGCCCTTCCAAAGCGAGCGCTGGTAACAATAATTTCCTACGCATTGATTTTGGCCCGCTTCGGCGCGAAAAGCGGCTTGAAACGCTGATCGCCCGAGGAGCCTCTATCATGTCCGGAATTCCCTATTTCGAGATCCATTCCTTTGCCGCTCCGGGCGAGGCCTTTACCGGCAATCCTGCCGGCGTCTGCCTGCTGGACGCTTTCCCGACCGACGACATCCTGCGGGGCATCGCAGCGTCCAATGCGCTGTCTGAAACCGCATTTGTCGTCCCGCGGGGACATGATGAATGGGATCTGCGCTGGTTCACCCCCACCGTCGAAGTGGACCTGTGCGGCCATGCCACCTTTGCGGCCGGCGCTGTGTTGCTGGACGCGGGTCAGGTCAAGGGAGACACAGCGCGCTTCCAGACCCGGTCCGGCCGGCTCGAGGTGCGTCGGAATGGCGATCAACTGGCCATGGACCTGCCCGCGATCGGCTTCAAGCCGGGTCGCCACGCTCCGGCGCTGGAGGCCGCGCTCGGCTTGCAGGGACCGCCGGAAAAGGTGCTGGATGTCAACCGCATTCATGGCGCGGGATACCAGATGTGGGTTGTACCGAACGAGACCCTTGTGCGCAGTGCCGAGCCGGATCACGGCCTGCTGCGCAAGCTCAACACCAATGTCATCCTGACGGCACCGGGCGGCATGGGACTGGATTTCGTGTCGCGCTTCTTTGCCCCGGCCTCGGGCGTTGACGAAGACCCTGTGACCGGTTCCGCGCACTGCACGCTGGCGCCCTACTGGGCTGAACGCCTGGGCAAGACGCGGATGAAGGCCCGCCAGATCGGGCCCCGCCCCGGCGCGCTGGAGGTCAAGACACACGAAGAGCGCGTGACCCTGTATGGCCACGCGCCCCACTTCCTGTCCGGAGAGATTACACTCCCGTAGCTGTCGCTGGATCAGTAGCGATATCCACGGTGGTTGTTGTAACGGCTGTTGCGGTAGCCGTGACGATCCCGGTATCCCCGGCCACGATCACGATAGCCCCGGCGGCCGCGTTCGATGACCACGTCGATCTGGCGCAGGTCACCCCGACGCGTCTCGCGATAGAAATTGCCGTGGCGGCGATAGACGATGCCGGGTGATCCGAGACGTCCACCTGAACCGCGCTCGATACCGTTACGGCGCTCCCAGCGATCGGGAACATACGTCCAAGCCCGGCGCGGGCAGTCGATGACGCGGCGGTCGCGTCGATCTTCGCGTCGATCCGCCCAACCGTCATCATAACGGCGATCACGGCGATCCTCGCGCAGATCGGGGCAGGCACGGGCGTTCAGATACCAGGTGCCCGCAGAAGCGGTTCCCGAAATACCGACCGTACCCAGACCCGCCAGAAAGGCCGCTGCGAGTGCGCTCTTGAAGAATGACATGGCTTACTCCTTTGCCTGAGGTGGCCGTCTCCGGCCGGTGTAGGAGCAGCTAACACCAGGGCGTCTGAGCGTGCCTTGAATGCCGGGTTCAGCTTGGGGTCATCTAGCTGAACGGATACTCTGTCGCGTGAGAGCCTTTGTTTTGCCTGATATACAAGGCAAACTGAGCGCAGAAATCGAGGGGAGTTTCGATGCGATCATTCTGGCTGGCAGGTCTGTCGTTCATCTTGGCGGCTTCGGCACACGCGCAACCGGCAAGCGAATCCGATGAGCTGGAACGCCTGTCCAGCCGCGAGCTGGGTCGTTATCTGCGGACCTATACCCAGAAGCCGCAACGTCCCCAGGGCGTCTCGACCGGCCGCTATCGCGGTGTCGATACCTGCCGCTGGGCCAATGATGGCGAATGTGATGATCCCGGCATCGGCACGGGCGCCTGTACCCAGGGTACGGACTATTCCGATTGCTGGCGCATCGCGGAAGGCGTCGAGGACAATTCCTGTCGCTGGGCCAATGACAATGAATGCGACGAGCCGGGATTTGGCACCGGGGCCTGTACCCAGGCCACCGACCTGGCCGATTGCGGACCGATGATCGAATTGCGCTTCCGCAATGACAGTTGTGAAACCGCCTTCGATGGCGTTTGCAATGAACCCGGCATCGGTGATGGCCGCTGCGAGGACCGCACGGACCGCGCTGACTGTTTCGGGCGCGAGCGTCCCATGGGCATCAATGACCACTTCTTCGGACATGACGACCGGGTCTTCATGGACACGGCCCAATTCCCGTGGAGCGTCATCGGGCAGGTCGACTTCGATGCCGGCGGGGCCTGTACGGCGACCCTGATCGGCGAGGACATTCTCATTACCGCCGGCCATTGCATCTCCGGCCAGGGCGGGGCGGATTCGCGGGGCGTGTTCAATACCGCCTTCAATCGCCCGGGAGGCCAGGTCTCGGCCCGCGTCATCGGCCACTACATGGACCCGAACTGGGACCAGCAGCGTTTCAGCTCCACCAATGATATCGACGGCACCGACTGGGCCCTGCTGCGGCTGGACCGCCCGATCGGTCGCGATCTGGGTTATGTCGGCGTGCGTGCCCTGGTCGACGAGGACGGCAGCCGCCAGGCCCGCCAGCAGCAACTCCTGCAAGCCGGGTACAGCTGGGATACCGGCATGAACCTGTCAGGCAACCTGTCGTGCGAAATGACCCGCATCTATCGCGACAACACCATGGCGCACAATTGCGACACGACGCGCGGGGATAGCGGCTCTCCCTTCCTGATTCGCGAGGGCGACTCGTATTTTGTCGTCGCCACGGACAGCAATTTCCGTCGCAATCCCAACGGACCGATGATGTATATCGCCGCCCGTGCAGATCGCTGGGTCCCCTTGCTGGCAGACTTCCGCGAGGGGCGGCTGGGTCAGCCCGGCAACCGCCCGCAACAGGGCAGCAAGCCGGTCAAGCAGGACGAGGACTAGTCCTCGGCAAACAGGCGCTCGAGGCTGACCGCCAGCGCCTGTCGCCATCCCGCGATATCATGCCCGCCCGGATAGATCAGCAGCTCCGCGCGATAGCCTGCGTCTGCCAGGGCCGTGGTCATCGAGCGGTTGGTGTCCAGCATGATGTGGCCCTGATTGGTCGAGGTCTCGACCGTTTCCAGTGAACCCGCGGCCAGAATGATGCGGGGCGCGTCCTCGGGCGCCGGCCTGACCTGGCGCTCCGGCCAGCGTGGCCTCTCATCCCGCGGCGCCCAGTAGAACGACCCGGACAGGGAGATCACGGCGAGCACATCGGCTGGCGCAGCCAGGGCCGCGATGGTTGCCACCATGCCGCGACGCGACGCCCCCGCCAGGATGCGCGGGCCCGCCATACCAAATTCCGCGAGGAAATCCGGCAATTCCCGGGACAAGAAGAGGATCTGGTCGGCATAGGCCTGCTCCGCACTGGCCGGATCCAGCTGATCAATCAGCACGACATGCATCGGCGGCAGGTCGCCGGCATTGTGGAGACGCTGCACGATCTCCGCCGCCGGCGCGCGGACGCCCCACAGAAACCCGTCATAGATGATCAGGACCGGGTCATTCACACCCGCTCCACCAACCGCGAAACGCTCCAGGAAGACACTGCGCCCCAGCGCCGTGCTCTCCAGGGCCAGGGGCCGCGCATCGACACGCTCGGCCGCCGGCATGGGGACGATAGCCGGATGGCGATAGCGGGCCTCCGCCATCAACACCGCCTCGGCTGCGCCGCCGCGCAGGTGCACCCGGTTGTAGCGATCGGTCAGTCGCCGCCATCCCTGGTCGGCGAGGCCAAGGAAGCTGTAGGCCGCCGAGACATCGCGCGGCACGTCGACAGTGCGATAATAGATCCGGGTGCCGGCCAGCTGGTGCATGTCCAGTGTGAAATCGGTCAGATAGTTCTCGACCGGCTGACGCGCCTCGCCGGCATTGATGACGCTGTCCAGGCGGATCGCCTCCACGCCCTGGGGCGCCTGGATGGCAAAAGTCACGCGGCGCAGACCCGCATCCTCCGGATGGTCCTCGACAAGCGGCAAGCCGCCCGCGCGGATATTGCGCCAGACTTCATCCTCGGCATGGGGGCGCACTTCGAGCGCGGCCCGCGCGTCACGAATGGCGGCGACCTCGCCGGGATCGGCATCAGCCGCGCCGACCCACAGCAACAGCCCCACAACTATGACGAACACACTTTTCCTCATGAACGGCACAGTTTAGCGTTTTCCACACAAGGGGGAAGCCATGCTCGACAAGCTCATCGGACCAAATGCCACACAGACCCAGCACTATGTACTGATCGCTTCAGCGGTTCTGGGGTTTGCCTATCTGTTTGACGGGTTCGGCCTGGCACTGCCCTATCCCGCGGACGTTGTGCTCAAAGCCTCGGGCATCATCCTGCTGGGTGTGCTGGCCATGATGCGCGACTATCGCTGGCTGGCGGCAGGTCTTTTCCTGGGCTCCGCCGGGGACGCCTTCCTGGCGCTGCAGCCCCAACAGACCGCGCTGGGCATCCTGTCCTTTGGCCTGGGCCATATCGTCTATATCGGCCTGTTCGCGATGGTTCTGCGGCACAAGTCCCTGGTCGGCGGCAAGGGCGTCCTCGCCGCAGGGGCCCTGATTGTTTTCGGCGCCATCATGCTGATTGCCCTGCAACCGCATTTCGGCGAGCTGCGGGTCGCTGCCTCTATCTATAACGGCATCATCATGGCGATGGCCATCCTGGCTGTGATGAGCCGCGCCCACCCGCTGGCGATTGCGGGCGCGCTGCTGTTCGTGGTGTCAGACAGTGTGCTGGCCTGGCGCATGTTTGCCGGCGCCCTGCCCTGGGGCGGCCCGGTGGTCTGGGTGACGTATTATCTGGGCCAGGCCGGGATCTGCCTCGGACTGGCGCGGGAGCGGTAGGGGCACCGGCTGGTGACCAGCGATGAACCGGGACGAAGGCATAAAACTCCTCCCGGGGCACGGGTTTCGCGGCCATGACAGAGAGTCCTTTGCCTGGACCTCGGGAGGCGACGTCGATGTTGTGGTGGGCTGGCAACAGACCCCGGAACGCGAGAGTGCGCCGATCATATTTCTCACGAATCTTGAGCTTGCAAGGCAGATCGCCGGCATTGTTCGGGCGCAGTTGGGCCACGACGTAACCGAGATGTGCTTCTTCAGCGCGGTACTGGAGGATCTGAACCTATCGGGGATCAGGATCGCCCCTTCGCGTACATCATTCTTTGCCACGCTTCTGGCCGCCGGACCGCAGGTCATGCTTGAAGACGCTGGGATAACCGGCATGCGCGAAGTCATTCGGCGAGTCATCGACCGCGAACTGGGAGCTCCGGCAGGTCATGGCTTGATGGCCTATAGCTGGAGCCTGACACACGACCCCGCGCTTCGAGCGCAAGTCCTCTCTGACTCCAATTATTGGAATATTCCGCTCAATTCTGCGGTCAAGGAACAGCTCGACAAGGTAAATTCGTGACCTCAGCTCGCCCGTCGACAGGATGGCCAAGCCCCCGGATGTCCGCTGCGCGGTCACCGTGGGATGACGGGGAATGGGTAGATCACGCGTCTGGTCATTGTGGGGTGCGGCCGCGAACAAATCCGAAATCAGTTCTGACAACGGCTAAACAGGCGCCGCAAATACAAAGCCGTCATCGTCGAACGCGGACAGCCCAATTGCCATTGGAGTGGAGTTCAAACATCGCCCTACGTAGTCCGATGCCACGAGCCCCTCACAACTCGCGCTGAAGACCAAGATCAAAGCCTTCGTGCTCACGATATTGTCGTCCAACCGCAATTCAGCTGGCACATTGGATAGGTCTATGAGACGCACACGATATTTACCGCGATAGTGAACCCCCTCGACATCCATGCCCTCGGGCACACACCTCGACCCATCGTATTCGTGGTCTACGACAATGAAGGTAGAGGCGCCTTTGCCGGACCAGTATCGAACAACCTCTTCATCGATTTTCTCGATTTCGTTCGTGGGTGCCGTACTCGGATCATCAATATCTTCAACACTCGCAGAGGGAGACAGGGGGTATGCCGAGTAGAAACACCCATACGCGGGGAGATCGATAGTATCTGGAAAGGCGCGCCGGATAAATTTCCCTACATGGGTGTCAAAGTATTCAGACAGTGCTTTGGTCTCGACCGGAATCATGGGTCCACACTCCAGCGGGATGAGTTGGCTGAAGACAACAGACACCAATTTTTCATCAGGCGCGAGGG
>JAYZXG010000226.1:0-5972 GCA_036141435.1 Pseudomonadota bacterium
GCCGCTGTCAAACGTCGAGACACTTGCCGTGCTTGTCTTTGCCGATGGCACGGTCGAGAACCGGCTGATGCCGACACCCGCCGGAACCTTGCCGGCAACACTGATCGAGGCTGGCAACTACCTGTCCGCGCGGCTGAAGGGCCGCACGCTGGGTGAAGCCCGAACAGCCATCGCCGAGGAGCTGGCCCAGCAACAGACCGCACTGGACGAAGCCGCGAAATCCCTTGTTACACGCGGCCTGGCGGAATGGGGCGGCAGCGGCGAGGACCGCGCCCTGATCGTTCGCGGCCAGGCGCGCCTGCTGGAAAATGTCCAGGCCAACGAGGACCTGGAACGCATCCGCCTGTTGTTTGACGATCTGGAACGCAAGCAGGAGCTGATCGCCCTGATGGACAAGGCCAGGGATGCCGAGGGTGTTCGCCTGTTCATCGGTGCGGAAAACCCGCTTTTCAGCCTGTCGGGTTCCAGTGTGATCGTGGCCCCCTATATGAATAGCGAACAGCAGATTGTCGGCGCGTTAGGTGTAATTGGCCCCACGCGTTTGAACTATGCCCGTGTTATCCCCCTCGTCGACTATACCGCCCGAGTGGTCGGACAGATCCTCGACGGGAACCGAAAGTAAAAGAGACCACACGAAGATGAGTGACGAAAACAACAACATCTCCGATGAGGAACTGACCCCGGAAGCTGCTGCCGAAGAGGCTGTTGCCGCCGAGGAAACGACCGAAGACGGCAAGTCCGTGGAACAGCTGGAAGCCGAGCTGGATGATCTGCGGGACCGTCTGCTGCGCGCTGTCGCGGAAGAGCAGAACACCCGTCGCCGGGCGGAGAAGGAAAAGGCGGATACGCGCGAATACGCGATCACCAGCTTTGCCCGTGACATGCTGGACGTGGCCGACAATCTCAATCGCGCCGTCAGCGCTGTTGATGAGAGCGCGCTGGATGGCGCGTCCGACGCGTTCAAGAACCTCATCGAGGGCGTGGCCATGACCGAACGGGCCCTGCTCTCCAAGATGGAAGGCCACGGCATCAAGAAGGTCGACCCTGCGCCAGGCGAAGCCTTTGACCCGAATATCCACCAGGCCGTGGCCCAGATCCCGTCCGATCAGCCCAATGGCACGATCGCCTCGGTCATGCAGATCGGCTACACGATCGGCAAGCGCACCCTGCGTGCGGCAATGGTCGCGGTGTCTGCCGGCGCACCAGCCGGTGGCGGCGACACCCCGCCCGCCGGTGGCAGCGTGGATGTGAAGGCCTAGTCCTCACGCCGCCTCAAAAATTCGCCAGATCCATCGAGAAGCGCTCGCCAAATGGCGGGCGCTTTTGCATGATACGCCTAGTTCAATTGGGGCTGTAGGTATGATGGGTCTTCCGCAATGGGCGATGGATGTGATGAACATCCTCACCCAGCTTTTCATTCTCGCTGTCGGTATTGGCGTTGCGATCGCCATCCTGATGTATGCACGCGACACCACGCAGACGGCCGATGCCGTGCGCCGCAACTATCCGGTGGTCGGCCGCTTCCGGGGTCTGTTCACGACACTGGGCGAGTTCTTCCGTCAGTATTTCTTTGCCATGGACCGCGAGGAACTGCCCTTCAACCGTGCCGAGCGCGACTGGGTCTACCGGTCCTCGCAGGGCAAGGGCGGCACCATCCCCTTCGGCTCGACCAAACCACTGACCCCCGTTGGCACCGCCATTTTCGTCAATTGCCCCTTCCCGGTTCTCGATGATGATGGCGCCGCCACCAAGCCCTTGCGGATCGGGCCCTTTGCCCGCACGCCCTATGATGCGCCCAGCTTTTTCAACATTTCGGGCATGAGTTACGGCGCCCTGTCCAAGCCGGCGGTGCGGGCCTTGTCGCGCGGCGCGGCCAAGGCGGGTGTCTGGTACAACACAGGTGAGGGCGGCATGTCTCCGATGCACCTGGAGGGCGGCTGCGACATCGTCTTCCAGATCGGCACCGCCAAGTATGGCGTGCGCGATGAGCAGGGTAATCTCTCCGACGACAAGCTGCGCGAAGTCGCCGCCACGCCCCAGGTCAAGATGTTCGAACTGAAGCTCTCCCAGGGCGCCAAGCCCGGCAAGGGCGGTATCCTGCCCGCCGAGAAGGTCAACAAGGAAGTCGCCAGGATCCGCGGCATTCCTGTGGGCAAGGCGTCCATTTCACCCAACAGGCATCCTGAAATCGACAGTGTCGAGGACTTGCTGGACATGATTGCGCGCATTCGCGACGTGTCGGGCCTGCCCGTCGGTATCAAGTTTGTTGTCGGCGCCTATGGCTGGCTGGACGAGCTGGCGGAAGCCATCAAGGCCCGCGGCGAGGAAAGCGCACCCGATTTCATTACCGTGGATAGCGGCGATGGCGGTACCGGTGCAGCCCCGATGGCGCTGATGGATAATGTCGGCCTGCCGATCCGGGAAAGCCTGCCCATGGTCACGGAGATCCTGCGACGCCACGGCCTGCGCGACCGCATCCGCGTGATTGCCTCGGGCAAGCTGATTATTCCCGGCGCCGTCGCCTGGGCGCTCGCCTCGGGCGCCGATTTCGTCCAGTGCGCTCGGGGCTTCATGTTCTCGCTCGGCTGCATCCAGGCGCTGAAATGCCATGAGAACACCTGTCCCACCGGCGTTACCACGCACAAGAAAAGCCTGCAGCGCGGGCTGGTGGTCAAGGACAAGGCCGACCGCGTGGCGGAATACGCGCATACGGTGGTCAAACATGTCGAGATGATCGCGCATTCCTGCGGGGTCTCGGAGCCACGCGGCCTCAAGCGCAAGCATGTCAGGATCGTTCAGGAGCACGGCCGCTCCGTGCCGATGACCGATATGCGCTTCATGCCGGTGATGGACGAACTTGACGAGAAGGACCTGCCCGAGCAGCACTAGCAGCATGACGCCGCTTTTCCTGCTCCAGCTTGTTCACACCCTCGTCTTCGCCGTCTGCATAGCGACGCTGGGGCCGCTGGGCTGGTATGCCCTGAGCGGCCAGGGCCAGACACTGGCCCTGTGGGCGCTACTGCCGCCGATCGGTATTTTCGTCGGGCTCCAGCTCAATGGCGGACGCTGCATCCTGCAAACCCTGGCCCGCCGCTGGTCCGGTGTCGCCGAGGATGATCCGCGCTGGGTACGCGACATCCTCTTCCTGCCTGAAAGCTGGGCGGTTCGCGTGGTCCGGATCATGCTGCCGGTATTTGTCGTGACGGTCGGGGCGGCTGGGGTGCGCTTCGGCATTCACTCAATCGGCCTGGCCTAGGCCGGAATCGTCACCCGCCGCATTGTCAGATTGATGCGACCGCCGCCCGGGAAGTCCGCTTCGCCGAGCAGGGTCGAGGTGCCCGGATAGATCCGGTCGACGCCGTGATAACACCGCCGCGCCTCACCGCCCAGCACGACCACATCGCCGGAGGAGAGGACCATGGACGCGGTCTTGCCGCCGCGTTTCGGGCCGCCGAGGCGAAAACGCGCCTTGTCCCCCAGCGAGATCGAGACCACGGCAGCATCCGTCGCCTCCTCGTCCCAGTCGATATGCATGCCCATCTTGCTGGTCGGCGCATACCAGTTGACCAGGCAGGCTTCCGGCGGGGCCGGATAATTCGCCACTTCCTGCCACAGGCTCAGGAGCTTTTGCGGCAATGAGGGCCAGGCTGCTCCGGTTTCCGGGTGGGTCGGCTCATAACGATAGCCCTTTTCCTTGTCGGTCACCCAGCCCAGCGGACCAAAATTGGTCATCAGCACGGACAGGGGTTGCCCGGTTCGCGGCATGGCCGGGCGCCAGAAAGGTGCGCTGGCACGCGCATCCAGGACCGCCTGGATGAGCGCGGCCTGGTCGTCCCGGCCGAAATATTCAGGCAGGTAGCGAAATCCGTCGGGCATGGAGAAAGCCTGGCTCATCCCGAAGATATAGGCCGCCACTCCCGCTTTGGTCAGCCCGCTTCCTGCGATCGGCTGGCCCGGGGCATCTCATATGACTGCACAGCATTGAAATTGATTCTGTCACAAGGCTTGCGCTCTCAGTCTGCACTACCTAAATCGCCTATCAACGGCAGGGGTATTCCCCGCCAATCTTGAACCACTGACCGGTGTCGGCATCACCGGTAGCTAACAGACGATCCCCGCGGGGGCTGTCAAACGCGGCGTCTGGCGCTTCGCTCGAAGGTCAGGCCCGGCCGGGACAGTTCCGCCGAGAATACGGAGAGACAATATGAGTAAGGTCATCGGCATCGACCTTGGTACCACCAATTCCTGTGTCGCAGTGATGGAGGGCGGTCAGCCCAAAGTCATCGAAAACTCCGAAGGCATGCGCACGACGCCGTCCTTCGTGGCTTTCGCCGAGGACGGCGAGCGCCTGATCGGTCAGCCGGCGCGTCGCCAGGCTGTCACCAACCCGGAACAAACCTTCTTCGCCATCAAGCGCCTGATCGGCCGCAACATGGACGATCCGACGGTCCAGAAAGACGCCGGGATGGTGCCTTACAAGATCGTCCCGTCCGACAATAATGCGGCATGGGTCCAGGGCCGCGACAAGAAGTACGCGCCGTCCGAAATCTCCGCCTTCATCCTGCAGAAGATGAAAGAGACCGCTGAAAGCTATCTCGGCCAGGGCGTCGACCAGGCTGTCATCACGGTCCCGGCCTATTTCGATGACGCCCAGCGTCAGGCGACCAAGGACGCCGGCAAGATCGCCGGTCTGGAAGTGCTCCGTATCATCAACGAGCCGACCGCAGCGGCCCTGGCCTATGGCCTGGAAAAGAATGACGGCAAGACGATTGCTGTCTTCGACCTCGGCGGCGGTACGTTCGACGTCTCGGTCCTGGAAATCGGCGATGGTGTCTTCGAAGTGAAGGCCACCAATGGCGACACCTTCCTGGGTGGTGAGGACTTCGACCTGCGTATCGTTGAATACCTTGCGGACGAGTTCAAAAAAGAAAACGGCATTGACCTGAAGGCCGACAAGCTGGCCCTTCAGCGCCTCAAGGAAGAAGCAGAGAAAGCCAAGAAAGAGCTGTCTTCTGCAACCTCCTATGAAGTGAACCTGCCCTTCATCACCGCGGACGCATCCGGCCCGAAACACCTCAACATCAAGCTCTCCCGCGCCAAGCTGGAAGCCCTGGTCGAGGACCTGGTCAAGCGTACGCTGGAGCCGTGCAAGAAGGCCCTGAAAGATGCCGGCCTGTCCGCATCTGACATTGACGACGTGGTGCTGGTCGGCGGTATGACCCGCATGCCGAAAGTCCAGGAGGCCGTGAAGTCCTTCTTCGGCAAGGATCCGCACAAGGGTGTGAACCCGGACGAAGTGGTTGCCATGGGTGCCGCCATCCAGGCCGGCGTACTGCAGGGTGACGTGAAAGACGTCCTGCTGCTCGACGTGACCCCGCTGTCGCTGGGCATCGAGACGCTGGGCGGTGTCTTCACCCGCCTGATCGAGCGCAACACGACCATCCCGACCAAGAAGTCCCAGGTCTTCTCCACGGCCGATGACAATCAGAACGCCGTGACCATCCGCGTCGCCCAGGGCGAGCGCGAGATGGCTGCAGACAACAAGGAACTGGGTCAGTTCAACCTGGAAGGCATTCCGCCGGCGCCGCGTGGTGTCCCGCAGATCGAGGTCACCTTCGACATCGACGCCAACGGTATCGTCAACGTGTCCGCCAAGGACAAGGCGACCGGCAAGGAGCAGGCGATCCGCATCCAGGCTTCCGGAGGTCTGTCCGACACGGATATCGACCAGATGGTCAAGGACGCCGAGGCCAATGCCGAGGCGGACAAGAAACAGCGTGAACTGGTCGAGGCCCACAATGGTGCCGAAGCCATGATCCACCAGACCGAGAAACAGCTCGAGGAGTTTGGTGACAAGGTTCCGGCGGCCGACAAGGACGCCATTGAAACCGCGCTGAACGAGCTGAAAGAGGTCAAGGATGGCGAGGATCTCGAAGCCATCCAGCAGAAGACCCAGGCTCTCGTACAGGCTG
>JAYZXG010000227.1:0-4955 GCA_036141435.1 Pseudomonadota bacterium
GCATCACGCGCCTCGGCGAGAGCGGCCGCAAGCGTCTCCACACCAACCGGCCCGCCACGGAATGTATTCAGCAGCGCATGCAGATAGCGCCGGTCGAGGCTGTCCAGCCCGATCTTGTCGACTTCGAGGCGGCGCAGAGCCCGGTCGGCGACCTCGGTGGAAATCTGTTCGGCGCCTTCCGCTTCCGCGAAATCGCGTACCCGTCGCAACAGACGGCCGGCGACGCGCGGCGTGCCCCGTGCGCGCCGGGCAATTTCCAGTGCACCGTCCGGCGAGGCATTGATCCCGAACTTTGCCGCGTTGCGCGCGACGATCGAGCCCAGTTCCTCGGCCTCATAGAATTCCAGCCGGACCGGCACCCCGAAACGGTCGCGTAACGGCGTCGCCAGCAATCCGGCCCGAGTTGTCGCACCAACCAGGGTAAAGGGCGGCAGGTCGATCCGCACGGTGCGTGCGGACGGCCCCTCCCCGATCACCAAGTCAAGGCAGAAGTCTTCCATCGCCGGGTAGAGCACTTCTTCAACCGCGGGCGAGAGCCGGTGAATTTCATCGATGAACAGCACATCCCGCGGCTCCAGATTGGTCAGGATGGCCGCCAGGTCTCCGGCCTTCGCGATGACCGGCCCTGACGTCGCGCGAAAACCCACACCGAGTTCACGCGCCACGATCTGGGCGAGCGTCGTCTTGCCCAGCCCGGGCGGCCCGGACAGCAGCACGTGATCGAGGGCTTCCTCGCGCCGACGGGCGGCATCGACAAAGACCTTCAGGTTCTCGATGGCCGACTTCTGGCCAACAAAGTCACCGAAGGATAGCGGGCGCATTGCCTTGTCGCGATGATCCCCCGCCTGCATCTCGGCCTCGATTATCCGGTC
Organism: Pseudomonadota bacterium; assembly: GCA_036141435.1. Classification (GTDB taxonomy): domain Bacteria; phylum Pseudomonadota; class Alphaproteobacteria; order Caulobacterales; family Maricaulaceae; genus Maricaulis. The sequence continues at coordinate 873 of JAYZXG010000227.1, forward strand.
GTCTTGCTCAGTCATGATGCTCGGGATTGATCACAATCCGGTCACCCGGATCAACCCGTGAATGCCCCCGGCGCTCAATTTCAGCCGGGCTCTTGCACGCGATAACGGCCAGAGCGGTCGTCATGGCGCCAGTTCCTTGAGCGACTGGCGAATGACCTCGCCCAGCGCCAGGCCCTCGCCGCCGCTGCGCTGAATGGTCGCCACCGCCTGCCGGGCGACCGTTTCCGCATAACCCAGGTTCAGAAGCGCGGAAACCGCTTCCTCTCTCACGGCGGCCTCATCATTGGACGCCGCAGACGTCTCGGTCGATGCGCTTGGCGCAGATGCGTGAACGGGCAGTCCCAGGCCAAGACTGCGTCCCGCAGGTGGGGCCTTGTCCTTGAGTTCGGTCGCGATCCGTGTCGCGAGTTTGGGGCCCACGCCCTTGGCGCGCCCGAATGTGGACTTGTCGCCGAGGGCGATGGCATTGGCAATTTCAGTGACCGGCACAGCATCGAGGATGGCGAAGGCAGCCTTCGCACCAACGCCCTGCACCGATTGCAGATGCACGAACCAGGCACGCTCGGTCTCGTCGAGAAAGCCGAAGAGCTTGAATGCGTCTTCACGAACATGCGTCTCGATGTGCAGCTTCACCTCTGCCCCGACCTCAAGCCGCGCCAGCGTCTGCGCACCGGCCGACACCAGATACCCGACTCCATTGACGTCGATGACGACTTCCTCGGTGCCGACCGCATCGACCAGCCCGCGCAACATTCCGATCATGCGATCACTCCTGCGACCTGTGAATTCCTGTGATGGGCATGGCAGATCGCGATCGCCAGCGCATCCGCCGCATCGGCTGTCGCCTTCACACCCGGCAACAGGACCGTGACCATGGCGGCGATCTGCGACTTGTCCGCACCGCCGGTCCCGACCACGGACTTCTTGACGAGACGCGCGGCGTATTCATAAACCGGCCGCCCCAGGGACGCCGGCGCGAGCAAGGCCGCGGCCCGGGCATGTCCCAGCTTGAGCGCCGAAGACGCATTCTTCGCCATGAAGGCCTCCTCGATGGAACATTCGGAAGGTTGATAGGTCTCGACGAGCTCGAGCACGCCCCTGAAGATGAAGGTGAGTCGATCCGACAAGGGCTGATCGGTCGGCGGTTTGATCGTCCCGTGCGCAACATGTGACATGCGATTCCCGCTGACATCAATCACGCCCCACCCCATGCAGCGCAACCCCGGATCAATGCCGAGCAATCGTGTGGACTGGTTCATGGCGGCCTCCCGCTGTGACTAAACACTGCTCCGCGCGACAGAACAAGGCGTGAACATCACTGACAAAGCGTTAAGTGGCGAAGCAAAACCTGTTCTGCGCGCAAAAGTCGCAGCGTATTGATATTCATTCGCATTTTTACTGCAAATCAATCGCAAAACCTTACCCCAGTGCGTTGTATTTCATAGCTTATTTTTATTGAGGTTTTGATTGCTCTCTGCACGCCTCACGCGTAGTCTTTTCGGCAGCATATTCGGGCCGTACAGGGCGGCCGACTGGCTTCTGGGGAGAATAACATGGCCAAAAAGGGTAGAATGAGCCGTCGCTCATTTCTGACTCGCGTAGCAGGCGGCACGATCGCCACGGGTACGGTTGCAGCGGTTGCCGGAGCGACCATGCTTCAGCGTTCCGTTGACGCGGATCCGGTTGATGCAGCAGCACGCACCGGCATCACCGACAGTGACCCGAATGATTACGCGAACCACGGTTCAAGCTATACCGGCGTAACTGACAGCGATGGCGGCTCTTGCGCCGACTCCTCCGGTTATGGCCGCGGCAATACCGGCTTCACGGACAGTGATGGCGGCGCTTGCGCCGACCCGGCCGGACGCGGTCGCGGCCCGGCATAGAGCCACAGCAATCCGGGGCGGTCAGCACAACCGCCCCGTTTTCTTTTGATCTTGCGAGGGAAACCGGGCCTGTGAGGCTCGGCCACTTTATTGGGAGCAGGACATGGCCAAAAAGGGCAAACTCAGCCGTCGTTCTTTCATGACGAGTGTCGCAGGTGGCGTCGCAGCCACGGGGGCAGTCGGACTGGTAACCGGCGGTGCCGTTGCACAGAATTACACCGGTCGTACAGATAGTGACGGCGGGACTTACGCCGACCGTTCCGGCTACGGCCGCACGGGCATCACCGACAGCGATGGCGGTTCCAACGCCGACCGCGGCGGATATGGTCGCGGCAGCCGCAGCGGTATCACAGACAGTGATCCGAGCGACGCCGTTGGCAATGGCCGCGGACGCAGCGGCCTGACCGACAGTGATCCAAGCGACCCGGCCGGCAATGGTCGCGGACGCTCCGGCCTGACCGACAGCGATCCAAGTGATCCGGTTGGCAATGGACGCGGACGCTCCGGCCTGACCGACAGTGATCCAAGTGATCCGGTTGGCAATGGACGCGGACGCTCCGGTCTGACCGACAGCGATCCGAGCGATCCGGCCGGCAATGGACGCGGCTCCACAACGGATTCGGACTCCGGATCGTGTTCTGACCCGGGTGGTCGGGGTCGCGGTCATGTTCAGCCTGGCACAACGGACAGCGATGGCGGCTCGTGTGCCGACCCGGCTGGCCGTGGACGCTCACGCCGCTACTAGGCAGTTAATTAGCGGACTTCCGGCACGCCGGGAGTCCGTTTTTCTTTAGGGATATTCGTCATGGCAAAACGCGGAAAAATCAGTCGTCGCTCGTTCCTGGTCAAAGTTGCCGGCGGTTCGTTGACGCTGGGCGCCGGTAGCGTTGTCAGCGCCTGCGCAACGACCGGCTACACGGACTCCGATCCCTACGATCCCGTCGGCGGCGGCCGTGGGGGCGGTTATCGTTCCGGAATTACCGACGCCGATTCCGGCGCCTATGCCGACCCGGCCGGAAATGGCCGCGGTGCCGGGGGGCGCACCGGTATCACCGACGCTGACACGGGCGCCTATGCCGATCCCGTCGGCGGTGGCCGCGGCGGTCGCGGCGGAACGGGCCTGACCGACAGCGACAGCGGCGCCTATGCCGACCCGGCTGGCAATGGTCGCGGAGGCAGCGGAATTACCGACAGTGACAGCGGTGCTTATGCTGACCCGGCCGGGCGCGGCCGAGGTGGCTCCGGGGTGACCGACAGCGATAGCGGATCCTATGCCGACCCGGTGGGCGGCGGTCGCGGCGGCCGTCGTTCCGGTGTGACCGACAGTGATTCAGGCGCCTATGCCGATCCCGTAGGTGGAGGACGTGGCGGACGTCGCTCCGGCGTCACCGACAGCGATTCCGGTTCTTACGCAGATCCTGTTGGTGGTGGACGCGGCAGTCGCAATTGCACAGACGCGGATACCGGCTCGTATGCGGACCCCGTGGGCCGCGGACGCTGCTGATCCCGCAAAACACTGTTTAAAAAAGCTTCGCGACGATCCGTCGCGGAGCTTTTTTTTCGTGCGCACGGGAATGATACGCGCTTAGATACCTTTATCGAAATTGGGGGAAAAAGACATGAAACCCTGGGTCAAGGACGTATTCGGTTACCTGTTCGATCCGATCTCCGCGGAAGATTTTTTCGCGCAGTACCACGAACGCAAGGCCCTGGTGAGCAAGCACCAGGACAGCCATCGATACCGCGACCTCCTGTCGATCGAACGAATCGACGAACTGGTGTCGAGCATCAATTTCCAGCCGGGCTCGCTCGACATGACCCGGGCGGATCCGCCGGTGAACCGCGAGGATTACACTTTCAATTCCGGCGCCATTGACCGCGGGGCTGTCGCCCGGCAGTTCCAGCAAGGCGCCACCCTGATCCTCCCCCAATTACACGAGGTAGACGCCACGCTCGCGGACTTCTGCCGGGCAATGGAGTCCCGTCTGTCCTGCCACGTGCAGACGAATATCTACCTGACCCCGCCGGATGCTCAGGGGTTCAAGACTCACTATGACGATCATGATGTTTTCGTGCTGCAGGTCTCCGGCTCCAAGTCCTGGCGCCTCTACGACATGCCGGTCGACAAACCCTTCCGGGGCGAAGGTTTCCGCTCGGGCGAACACGAGATCGGTGATCCGGTCGAGGAATTTGTCCT
>JAYZXG010000228.1:0-9112 GCA_036141435.1 Pseudomonadota bacterium
GCCAATGGCGATCGCCCAATAGGTCTTTTTCGTCTTGTGGGACTGGAAGGCCTTGGCCAGGCGCGCTGTGGCGGCCGGTGACTTGCCCACGACCAGAACGCCGGAAGTATCCTTGTCCAGGCGGTGGACGAGGCGCGGGCGCTGCAGCCCCTCGCCGAACGCATCCAGCAGTCCATCAAGATGGCGCGTCGTCTTGGACCCGCCCTGAACAGCCAGGCCGGAGGGCTTGTTGAAGGCGATGATGTCGTCATCCTCGTAGATCACCAGGGATTTGACGTATTCGATATCGCGATCGCTGAGCGTGTTCCTCGCCCGCATTTCCTTGGCGTCAGGCAGCGGCGGCACGCGCACCTCCATGCCCGCGCTGACGCGGCTGTCCGGTTTGGCCCGTCCGCCATCGACACGGATCTCGCCCTTGCGGCAGAGTTTCTGGATCTGACCCTGGGTGATGTGCGGAAAACGGCGCTTGAACCAGCGGTCCAGACGGCTGTCGTCCTCGCCCTTCTCGACGGTGATTTTCTGTACCCGGCTCATGCCCAGACTTTCCTCATAATCATCAAACCGACCATCACCGCGCCCACCGACAGGATGACCGAGCCGGCTGCATAGGCGAAAGCGGTCATCCAGGCACGCGTTTCCAGCATGCGCACCATTTCCAGCGAGAAGGCCGAGAAGGTTGTGAAACCGCCCAGAAAACCGACTGCGGCCAGGAGACGGATCGAGTTGGCATCAGCGCGTTCCGTCGCCGCCAGCCATCCGACCAGCATGCCCATCAGCAGCCCGCCGATGATATTGACCGATAACGTGCCCCAGGGCTGGCCGCTTCCCATTGTACGCAGGGCGAGCTGTCCTACATAGTGTCTGGAAATCGCGCCCAGGGCGCCACCCGCACCGATCATCAAGATGTTCATCATTGGCGCTGGTTAGGGCCGATTGCCGGGCTTGGCAAGCAAGCGCCCCGATGTCCGGCGGCTGACAGCCGCGTTACCGAGACATCACGCGCAGATTACCAATCCGTTATTTCATGTCTTTTCGTTTAACGTATGCATTTATGCAAGGGTGGCTTTCTGTTTTGTCTCTTCAGTTCACGGAGTAATTCCTTATTTACCCTGAGGCATCGCGGGAGGGCCCGCGGTCACGGAAAACCGAAAGGACAGTCAAATGGAACGCATTACGCAAACCCTGGCTACGGTGATCAATGTCCTGTTCGTCGCTGGCGTCTTCGGCGCCATGTCGGTCGCACTGGGCAGCACCTTCGCCTAAGCTGAAGCGCTGCTACCCCTGTCAGCCCAGGGGTTTGGGGTCGGATCGCCTCCCGGCCCCCAAGCAGAGCTTTAATAGCCAAACAAAAAGCGGAAGAGCTTCACGGCTCTTCCGCTTTTGTTTTGCCTGACTGCACGTTATGAGTGCGGAATGCCAGATCGGTTCAATCCATTTCCCCCCCGCGGCGCATTTTCACTTCATGGCTACGCCAAGCCCATGAAACTGAATTACCCGGAACAGGGCGAGGCGAGCGCGATGGGGACCTTCGGCTCCCGCTTTTTCTCTATCTGGATGCTTGGCGCCGCAACATCCTTCCTGTTTGGCCTGGTCCTACCCTTTCTCGCCGGTCATGTGTTGCCGGCAGCCATCCTCAATACCGACTTCATGATGCAGCTCGAGGGGCGCCTGTCGTGGATAGGCTGGGGTATCATCCTGCTCCTGGGTCAGAGCTGGTTACCGTTCTGGGCTGTCCGGCGTGCGAACGATGCCGGACTGTCTCAACTTCACAGCGCTCCCCACTTCGCCCACCTGGCCGCTAATTGCGCCATGCTCTTGGGCAGCGTGACCCTGATCGATCCGCCATTCGGAGGCGCTACGGTCATGTTGATCAATGTCGCTGTCTCTATTCTAGCGCTCTGGCATCTGGGCTGGCTCTCTGGCCGCCCCTCTTCCGCTCGCCACGAACCGGGTTAAACTGCAGCGAAATCCCGAACCGGAGCCCTACGCATGTTTCTCGCCGCCCTCGCCCTGAGCCTTTCCCTGCAGGGCCAGGTCCAGCCTGACGCCCAGGAGACAGAGATCGAGGAAGCGCTCGTCGGTGCCGAGGAAGACCTGCCGCCGCCTCCCCCGACCGATGCAGCCAGCCTGATTGCACAGATCGACGGGGCCTGGGCCGCCTATGGCGACCTGGCTGCGGAATTGGGCGCGCGTCGGGCCCGCGAACGCTTTCTGGCCGAACAGCTGCTTCCGGTGATCGCACGTAACGATCTGGAAGACGGTGCCCACGGGGACATCCTGCGCGAAACCGCGGATACGATCCGGGACGTCGAAGGTGCCAACACAGCCTGGGCCGTGGCGCAGCTGGATCCGGAATTCTTTCCCATTCTCTACGCGGAACAGACCCGGATGGGCGAACAGATCCTCAACTGGGCCGAGCGCGACGAAACCGCTGAAGGCACGATTGTCGCGGCGCTGGAAGGTGTCGCCATGATGGGGCTGATCGACGGCCCCTCCTATGCCCGCCGCGCCGATGCCTGGCGCGTGATGACCGGTCAGCCTCAATTGTTCGGCACCGCCGAGACCTGCCTCAACGGCACGATCAACCCGGGCAGTATCGAGGAACAGGCCACGCTGGATGAACGCCGGCAGGCCCTCGGCCTGCCCATAATGGCGGACGCCTGGACAGAGGAGCGCTTGGCGCAAACCTGTGGTGAGGACGTCACCGAAGTCGACTGATCATCCGTCCTTGGCCGTGAGGGCCTGCAAGAACATCAGCACGACCGAAACCATCGCCAGCAGAGCTGCGATGCCCAGAAGCGGCCCCATCTGACTTTCCGGGGCCATCTGGCCGTACATCATGTAGAGCGCGGATATCATGATCACCGCCCCGGCATGGTGCGAGACTGTCTGGATCCAGGCGATGAAACCTTGTTTCAGACCAAACACGCGATAGACAATTGCCCAAAGCACAGACAAGACGCCGCCCAGCAGCATGATGTGCGCATGGGTCGGCATTTGCGAGTGATCATTGCTTCGCCCCATGTGTTCTCCCAACACCATTCCTCCAAGAAGCCACAACAGGCCAATCAGCAAATGCAAGCGTTCCGGTTTCATGAATTCCCCCCAGAATTGAAAACGACCTCAATATTTCCACTTTGGAGGAAAATTACAAATGTGTCGGAATGCTCAACCGATTGTGCGTTGAGCCCCTCGGCTTGAACTGGTCTCTTCCCTGAACAGCGGGAGGACCACCATGAAAGTGCTGACAACGACCCTGGGCATCATGATGCTGGCCGCGCCGGCTCTGGCCGAAGAGCGAACCTATGTAATCGATCCGGGCCACACCCACATCGTGTTTGAAGTCGAGCGCTTCGGCTATGCCGCGACGGTCGGCGTATTTCCGGACAGTTCCGGCGAGATCGTTCTGGATATGGACAATCCGGAAAACAGCCGCGTGACCGCGACCGTGCATACACCGACCGTTTGGACCGGGCTCGCCTCACGCGATCAGGCGGTCAACGGGCCCGGCTTTCTCAATACGGCCGAACACCCCGAAATCCGTTTCTCATCCACTGCAATTGAATTGATCGACGAGGACAGCGCCCGCGTAACCGGCGACTTCACCCTGCTGGGCGTCACGCGCCCGGTCACCTTCGACGTCGATCTCAACCGTATTGGCCCCGACCCTTCAATGGGCGGACGCGAAGGTGCCGGTTTCTCGATGCGCACCAGCCTCGATCGCTCGGACTTCGGCAATACGACCGCCTCGGCGCTGATCGGCGACACCGTCACCATCCGCATCGAAGCCCTGGGCCATGCCGCCGAGTGATTATTTGCGCTTGCCCTTGATGCCACAGGCAGAGAGGAACGCATCAACATCCGTGGTCCGCTGACGCAGGCGGATACCGGCCCGCTGGCGGTTGCGGTCAAGCGCGCGGTTGAGAACATCGCCGGAGTTCAGGCGCAGAAAATCATCCATCGAATACATCGGTCTCTCCATTCAGTGCGCGGCCTAATGCGCCTTTTTGGTGCGGAACGGGAGCGCCAGTTTGGCAAGTCTGCAATGCGCTTTCGCAAGGCGCTGTGGCGCAGCGATTGAAACCGTCACGGAGCGGGCCTAGTGTCCGCTCATGACCCAGATGATTTCCCAGACTTTCGACGTGAAGGGCGGCCCGCAATTCGGTCGCGACAACGTCCCGAAACTCCGCGCACAACTGCAAGAGCTCGGCCTTGATGGCTTCCTCGTCCCGCACGAGGACGAGTATGACAACGAGTATCTGCCCGACTGCAATGAACGTCTTCTGTGGATTACCGGTTTCTCCGGTTCCGCGGGCGCCGCCATTGTCATGAAAGACCGTGCAGCGATCTTTGTGGATGGTCGCTACACCTTGCAGGTCCGCCAGCAGGCCGACGGCGACATTTTCGACTATCGGGATCTCGTGGAGGAAGGCCTCGCCGGATGGATCGAGCGCCAGGCCAGATCCGGTGAAAAAATCGGCTATGACGCACGCCTGCACAGCCCGGCCTCCCTCAAGCGTCTCAAGGTGTGTGCTCACCGCGCGGGCGTCGAGCTTGTCAGCGTCGAGACCAATCCGATCGACACGGCCTGGACGGACCGCCCGGCAGCGCCCATGGCACAGATCGATCCCCAGCCGCTGGAGTATGCGGGCGAGGATCATGCATCCAAGCGTGAGCGCATTGGTATCGCGGTCGAGCGCGGCGCAGCGGACGCGGCCGTCATCACGGCTCCGCCCTCGATCGCCTGGTTGTTCAATATCCGCGGCGGCGATGTTTCCCGGGCCCCCTTGCCGCTGGCAGCGGCCATCATCAACAAGGATGGAACGGCGACCCTGTTCGTGGAACCGGAGAAACTGACCGACGAGACGCGCAGCCATCTTGGCAATGAAGTCGCCATCCGTCCGGAAAGCGAGTTTGCTGCCGGTCTTCGCGAACTGCAGGGCAAGACTGTGCGCGTCGACCCGTCAACGGCGTCGGCCTGGGTTTATGACCAGTTGAACGGTGGCGGCGCCACTGTGCAGGAGCTGGAAGACCCGGTCATGCGCCCGAAGGCGGCCAAGAACGAAGCCGAGGTTGAAGGATCGCGCCAGGCGCATATCCGCGACGGCGCAGCAATCACCCGATTCCTGCACTGGCTGGATACGGAAGCCCAGTCCGGGGAAGTCGATGAGATCCAGGCGGCACGCAAGCTGGAAGCCATCCGCATGGAAATGCCCGAATTGCGCGATCTGTCCTTCGACACGATTTCCGGCGCCCAGGGCAATGCCGCGTTTGCGCATTATCGCGTGTCGGAAGAAAGCAATCTCAAACTGGCGCCCGGGTCGCTGTACCTGGTCGACAGCGGCGGCCAGTTTGCCGACGGTACAACGGACATCACGCGAACGGTTCCGATCGGCCAGCCCACCGCCGAAATGCGAACACAGTTCACACGCGTACTAAAAGGACATATTGCGCTTTCACGTGTCCGTTTCCCTGTCGGCACGACAGGGACCCAGCTGGATATTCTGGCACGCCTTCCCCTCTGGGAGGCCGGGTTTGATTATGATCATGGCACCGGTCACGGGGTCGGGGCCTTCCTCAGCGTTCATGAAGGACCGCAACGGATCGCCAAGGCGCCCAACGCGGTTGCTCTGGAACCGGGCATGATCGTCTCCAACGAGCCGGGCTATTACAAGGAAGATGGCTATGGCATCCGGGTAGAGAACCTCCAGGTCGTCACCCCCGCCGCGGCCCTGCCCGGCGGTGAACGGGCCATGTTGGGCTTTGAAACCCTTACCATGGCTCCCATCCACAAGGGCTTGATTGACTTGCACCTTCTGACCCCGGCCGAACTGAGCTGGATGGACGCGTATCACGCCGAAGTCCGCCAACGCATCCTGCCGCTGGTCGAAGGCGAAGTCGCTGACTGGCTGCTCAAGGCCACTGAACCGCTGGCCGGCGCGACGCCCTGATGCGCACGCCCGCACTCATAATTCTGGCAGCCGCTCTTCTGGGCGGCTGTTTTTATGCCGAAGACGCGCTGGTCACCCGCCGGACAGCCGACTTTCCGGTGATCGAGGGCGCTTATACCCACACGCCCTACCATCCCGATGGCCGGGCGTTCGACCGTCCCACCTGGCGTGGGGAAATTGAACGACGTGGCTGGGCCTATGCATCTGACGCAGAAGAGTTTCCCCACCAGGACACGCGTTTGCGCGAGCTGCTGCCCGGTGTCTATGTCGGGCAGAAGCGTTCGGACGAGCACTTTCTCTTCGGGCTGGTGTGGGTCTATCCGGACGGGCTGATCACCTATCATAACCCGTCCTGCTCCGACCTCTCCGACGCCGCGCGTGAAACCTATGAGCTGGTGGAGGAGATGGAGGACGGCTACTGCCAGATTGAACGCTGGGAAGTGCTCAGCGCTGTTCTGCAGACCTATTTGTCGGAACACGACGGGTCGCCGCGGCTGGACGGCGTCTATCGCCCCGTGAACTAGGCCCGCTTCAATCTTCACGCGTCACTTGAAGATCAGTCGACAGACCTAGCTTTCCCCAATCAACTTGAACCAGTCATCCTCGGTCAGCGTCTCCACTCCGAGATCGGCGGCTTTCTTGGCCTTTGAGCCAGCCCCCGGCCCCGCAACCAGATAATCGGTCTTCTTCGACACTGATCCGGAAACTTTCGCGCCCAGCGCTTGCGCCTTCGCCTTGGCTTCGTCCCGCGTCATGCGCTCGAGCGTTCCGGTAAACACAACGGTCTTGCCCGCCACGGGGCTGTCGGCGGCAACCTGCGCCACGTCCTCGATGGTCAGCTGCGCGACCAGCCGCTCCAGTGCCTCAACATTGTGCGTCTCGGAGAAATACTGATCGAGCGCTTCAAGCGCTGTCTCGCCAATCCCGTCGATGGCGAGCATTTCGGCCCGCGTTGTTTCATCGTCCAGTTGGCGCGCCGCATCAAAGAACAGGGCCCAGCTGCCATAGGTCCTGGCCAGCAATTGCGCAGTGCCCTCGCCCACATGGCGAATGCCCAGTGCGTTCAACACCCGCGCCAGTGAAATTGATCGACGCTCGTCGATCGCATTGAACAGATTGCTGACACTGGTTTCGCCCCAGCCGTCGCGCGACTGCAGGGGCGGCTGAATGATCCCGGTTTTATTTCGCTCACGAAGTGTGAAGATTTCCGAGGGCTCCCGCACCAGGCCTTCAGCATGGAAAGCCTCGACCTGCTTGGTCCCGAAGCCCTCGATATCAAACGCCTTGCGCGATACGAAATGCTCGAGACTGCGGCTGAGCTGGGCATCACAGATCATGCCACCGGTGCAGCGGCGGACAGCGTCCAGCTTGCCGGTCTTCTCATCATGCTCCCGCACTGCATGACTGCCACAGACCGGGCAGTTGTGCGGGAAATCAAAGGGCGCCGCGCGATCACTTCGCTCAGGATCGGCGACGCGCACAATCTGGGGAATAACGTCGCCAGCCCTCTGGACCACGACAGTATCGCCAACGCGCACGTCCTTGCGCAGGATCTCATCCTCGTTGTGCAGGGTGACATTGGAAACCACGACACCCCCGACCGTGACAGGCTTGAGCCGGGCAACAGGGGTCAGCGACCCTGTGCGCCCCACCTGGATGTCGATACCTTCCAGGATTGTTGTCGCCTGTTCCGCGGGGAATTTGTGCGCGATGGCCCAGCGCGGCGCACGGGAGACAAAGCCCAGTCGCTCCTGCCAGTCCAGCCGATCAACCTTGTAGACGACACCATCAATATCATAGCCCAGGGTCGCGCGCTGCCGCTCGATATCGCGATAGACCGCAAGGATCTCCGCGACGGACCCGCACTTCTTCATATGCGAATTTGTTTGGAAACCCCACTCGTCAAAACGATGTACAGCGGCATATTGCGATTGCGCCAGCGGCTCTGAAACCTCGCCCCAGGCATAGGCAAAGAAGCGCAAGGGACGCTGGGCGGTAATCGCGGGATCGATCTGCCGCAACGAGCCGGCTGCCGCATTGCGCGGGTTCTTGTATTCCGCCTTGCCCTGCTCGACTTGCCGCTCATTGAGAGCGGCAAAGTCCTCATGCGACATGTAGACCTCGCCCCGAACCTCGACCACACGGGGCCAGTTCTTGCCGGGCAGGCTATGGGGAATATCCTTCAGCGTCAGAAGGTTGCGGGTGACGTCCTCTCCGGTCGCGCCGTCTCCACGTGTCGCGCCCGACACGAGTTGTCCGTTTTCATAGCGGAGACTGGCAGACAAGCCATCGATCTTCGGCTCGGCAGTGATGACAACCTCATCTGCCTCGGCCAACCCGAGAAACCGGCGAATTCGCGCAACAAAATCCTCGACATCCTCATCATTGAAGGCGTTGCCGAGAGACAGCATCGGAACGGCGTGGGTGATTTCGCCGAACTTGCCGGACGGCGCAGCGCCAACCCGTTGCGTGGGCGAGAACAGGTCAACCAGTTGCGGAAAACGCGCCTCGATCGCCTCAATTCTCTGACGCAGGCTGTCATAGGCCGCATCGGAAATCTTCGGGGCGTCGTCCTGGTAATAGGCCTTGTCGTGCTTGCCGAGTTCGCGCGCCAGCCGGGCATGTTCATCCCGGGCTTCCGCTTCATTCAGATCGGCAACATCTTTCAACGCGCTCACGGCATCCCCCTCGGAATCACTCAGGGGGCCAGATTACGCCTCTACCGCCATCAATGCATCGGCCTGTGCGCGTGCCGCGTCAGTAATATCAGCGCCGGACAGCATCCGGGCGACCTCCTCACGGCGCTCATCGCCGGTCAGCAGGCGCAATGTCGTGCGGACACCACCATCTGCATTGTCGGATTTTTCAATCTTCCAGTGATGGTCCGCAACCGCAGCCACTTGTGGTGAGTGGGTGACCACCAGCGTCTGACCGTGCCGGGACAGGCGTTTCAGGCGCCGTCCGACGGCATCGGCGACGGCACCGCCTACGCCCTGGTCGACCTCGTCGAACACCATGACAAGGCCCTGCTCGCGCCCGGCCAGCACGACCTTCAGCGCCAGCCCGAAGCGCGAGAGCTCGCCGCCCGAGGCAATCTTGTCCAGCGCTCCGAAGGGGGAGCCGGGATTGGTCGAGACTTCGAACACGACCTTGTCCCAGCC
>JAYZXG010000229.1:0-5584 GCA_036141435.1 Pseudomonadota bacterium
GCACACCCAGCGCGTTGGCCGAAACCGTGTTCGAGGCCTTGGCGCAAGCCGGTATCGGCGTCGACATGATCGTGCAGGCGCATGGTCGCGATGATGATCGCTACAATCTCGAATTCTCTGTCGCCCAGCGGGATCTGAAACAGGCCCTGAGCGCGGTGGAAGGCGTGGCTGACGGGTCCGCGCTGTCCCACGAGACCGGCCTGGCGAAAGTCTCGGTCGTGGGCGCCGGTTTGCGCCAGCGCGCCGATATCGCGCGCTCCCTGTTCGGCGTTCTTGGTCGGGCAGGAATCGCCGTAAAGGTGCTGGCAACCTCGGAGATCAAAATTTCTGCACTGATCGAGAATGATGCTGTCGAGCAGGCTGTCCGGGCCTTGCACGCAGCCTACGGACTGGACCATATCAACGCATGACCGAAACGACCCAACCGGCCGTCAGGGATCCCCGCAGGCTGCTCACGCGCATGCGCGAGCTCATGGCCGTGCAGGAAAATGCTCAGGAGCGCCTGGATCACCTCACCGACATGATCGCGGAAGAGGCAGGCTGGGATGTGTGCTCCATCTACCTGTCTCGCAAGTCCAGCTCCCTGGAGCTGTGCGCCACGCACGGCCTGAAGACGGAAGCCGTGCACAAGGTCCGGCTGAAGCCGGGTGAGGGCCTGGTGGGGCTGGTCGCCCGCAATGCGCGGCCGCTGACCACGTCCAGCGCCAGCAAGCACCCGGCCTTCTCCTACAAGCCGGAAACAGGCGAGGAGCCATTCGACACCTTCGTCGGTGTCCCCATCCTGCGCGGTGGTCGACTGGTCGGGGTTCTGACAGCCCAGGCGGAGACCCGCCGGGACATTTCCGAAGAGGAGGTCGAAACCCTCCAGACCGTGGCCATGGTGCTCGCGGAAATCGTGGCCAGCGGCGACATCGCCGAGGCCGAGGAAATGGCGGACCTGGACGTTCGTCAGTCCAAGCCGGAGCGCTTCCAGGGCGGCGCCTTTGCCAATGGTCTGGCCAAGGGGGTCGCGGTCCTGTTCGAGCCTCATGTCGGCACCGATCAGCTGATCGCCGACGACATGGAGCGCGAGGAATTGCGCCTCGAGCTGGCCCTGACCGCCCTGCGTGCAGCGGTTGACGAAATGCTTGAGGGTGGACGCGGGGCCTTTGGTGGTCCGACCCGTGAAGTCCTGCAGGCCTATCGCATGTTCGCCCAGGACCGCGGCTGGCTGGAACGCCTGCGAGAGGCCGTGCGTCTCGGCCTGACGGCAGAGGCCGCGGTTGAGCGGGTGAGGAACGAGAACCGCGCGCGGCTGATGAAATCGCCGGATCCGTATTTCCGGGACCGCCTGCACGACCTGGAAGATCTCGCCAATCGCCTGTTGCGGCACCTGGACGAGGCCTATACCGGGGCCAGCATCAAGCTGCCCGACAACGCGATCATCGTGGCCCGCAATCTGGGGCCGGCGGAAGTGCTCGATTTCGATCGGGAGAAGTTGCGCGGTATTGCGCTGGAGGAAGGCTCTGCTTCCTCGCATGCCGCGATCGTCGCCAAGGCGCTGGGCATCCCGCTCGTGGGGAATCTGGAAGGCGCGCTCGACCGCGCCGAAGATGGCGACCCGCTGATCGTCGATGGTGAGTTCGGCTTGCTGCACATCCGTCCGACCGAGGATGTGGTGGCGACCTATGACGAGCGCATTCAGGCCCGTTCGGCGCGCCAGGAGCGTTATGCCAAGCTGCGTGGTCCAGCGAAAACCCTCGATGGTCGCGAAATCACCGTGCAGATGAATGCGGGCCTTCTGATCGAGATGACCCAGCTGGAAGAGATGGGGGCGGACGGCGTCGGCCTGTACCGGACCGAGTTCCAGTTCATGGTCTCTGACACATTGCCCCGGCTTGACGAGCAGGCGACGGTTTATCGTTCTGTGTTGGAAGCGGCCGGTGACAAGCCCGTGGTCTTTCGCACGCTCGATCTGGGCGGCGACAAGGTCGCGCCCTTCGCTCCGTCTGCTGTTGAACCGAACCCGGCGCTGGGCTGGCGGGCGATCCGCATGGGCCTCGATCGGCCCGGTTTGCTGCGCTATCAGCTGCGCGCCTTGATCGGGGCGGCGGCCGGACGGTCCCTGAAAGTCATGTTCCCGTTGATCGCGGCGCCGTGGGAGATGCGCGCCGCCCGTGACATGCTGGAAAAAGAGCTGCGCCAGGCCGAGAAGCGCGGACATGAAATGCCCCGCGATGTGCAGATCGGCATGATGCTGGAAACGCCGAGTATCGCCTGGGCGATGGAGCAGGTCGCAGATATTGTCGACTTCGTAGCGGTGGGTGCGAACGATCTGATGCAGTATTTCTTCGCGGCAGATCGGGATAATGCGCGTGTCTCGGATCGGTACGATATCCTGAGCCCGCCGGCCCTGGGATTGTTCCAGCAGATCAGCCAAACGTGCCAGAAATACGAGATTCCGGTCTCTGTTTGTGGTGAAACGGCGTCTCGACCACTCGAAGCGGCAGTGCTGGTAGCTCTTGGTTTTCAAAGCCTTTCCATGTCTGCGTCGAATATCGGCCCGGTCAAGAGCATGATTTCCCGGATGGATGCCGGCAAGCTTGGCACCTGGATTGCTGATCACATGAATGAACCGGTCAACAGCCTGCGCACACAGCTCATCGAGGCAGGGGACGAGGCCGGGCTGCCAAGCGTGGCAGTTGATAATGCGGTTAAGATTTGATCTAATTCAGGGGCGCGAGCTGAGGGGGCTTTCAGATTGCGCAATTGGGTGAGGTCGCTCCAGTCGAGCGATGGGTGGTAATGTCGAGTCAAGCTATGAGCACGGGCTTTGTTCCGGTTGATGCTGTGTTTGCAGATGAAGGCGTTGATATTCTCCAGCTTTCCGCAGGTGATCGCCTGCGCGACGCGCGAGAGAAAGCGGGCCTCTCGCTAGACGAGGCGGCGACCCAGACCCGTATCCGTAAAGATTATCTCGAAGCGATTGAAACCATGGATCCGCGCGGCCTTCCGGCCCGGGCCTATGCCATTGGTTATCTGCGCACTTATGCCAGCTTCCTGGCGCTGGACAGCATCGCCATCGTTGATCAGTTCAAACGCGAAGTTGATACCGAGACCGGTCGCGCCCAGCCGACTGCGGCGGCCCAGACCCGTCGCGAGATCAAGCTGCCGCGCGGCGTGTTCGGGGCTGCCATGATCCTGGCCAGCGTTGCGGCTGTCGCCTTCTGGTATGCCGAGCAGGCGGGCAATGACACCGGGCTCACCAATATGCCGTCTCCGCCCGACGCGGCGCCGGCCTGGGCGCGCGAGGATTTCGCCGCTGACCGTCAGCCGGTCAGTGTTGCGGATATCTGGTCCGACCTGCCGCTGGGAACAGCGACGGTCGCACAGGATGTGATCATGCGGGCCACCGCCCCGACCTGGTTTGAGGTGCGTGACGCCTCCGGGCGCGTGCTGTTTGCGCGCGAACTCGCAGCCGGCGAGGCCTATCGGGCCCAGGAAGACGGGTTGACGGTATCGGCCCGCAATGCCGGCGCAATCCAGCTTGAAGTCGATGGCGAGATTGTCGGTTCCCTCGGCGAAGAAGGCTTGTCGATCGAAAACCAGCCGGTGCTGGCCCAGGTCGAGACTGCACAAGGCGAGCCTTAAGCGCTCACATCCTCTCGAAAGCGCCACGTGAAGCCGCTATATCGGGTTTGCAACCTGATTGGAGCGTTTTCGCATGTCCGACCTCAGCAAAGATCCGCGCAGTGTTCGCCCCTGGCGCATGATCGAGCGGCGCAAGAGTCGCAAGATCACGGTGGGTGGCCTGGAGGTTGGCGGCGACGCGCCCATTACTGTCCAGACGATGACGAATACGGTGACCGCTGACGCCGGCGCGACGATCGATCAGATCCGGCGCTGCGAGGAGGCCGGAGCGGACCTGGTCCGTGTCTCCTGTCCGGACGAGGAGTCCACGGCCGCCTTCAAGGAAATCGCCCGCGCAGCCACGGTTCCGCTGGTGGCGGATATCCATTTCCACTACAAGCGCGGTATCGAGGCGGCAGAGGCCGGCGCCGCCTGCCTGCGCATCAATCCGGGCAATATCGGCTCGATGGACCGGGTCAGGGATGTCGTCCAGGCCGCGCGCGATCATGGCTGTGCCATTCGCATCGGCGTGAATGCCGGTTCGCTGGAAAAACACCTGCTGGAAAAATACGGCGAGCCCTGTCCCGAGGCGATGGTGGAAAGTGCGCTGGACCATGCCCGCATTCTAGAGGATCTCGATTTCCGCGATTACAAGATCTCGGTGAAGGCGTCGGACGCGTTCCTGACCGTCGCCGCCTACCAGGCGCTGTCCGAAGCGACCGATGCGCCCCTGCATCTTGGCGTCACCGAGGCCGGCGGCCAGCGGATCGGTACGGTGAAGTCCTCGATCGGCATCGGTTCGCTGTTGTGGGCGGGCATCGGCGATACCGTCCGCGTTTCACTGTCTGCCGAGCCGGAGGAAGAGGTCCGTGTCGGTTTTGACATCCTCAAATCGCTGGGTCTGCGCACGCGCGGTGTCAACATCATCGCCTGCCCGTCCTGTGCGCGTCAGGGGTTTGACGTGATCCGCACGGTGGAAACACTCGAAGAGCGTCTGGCGCATATTTCCGAGCCCATCTCGCTGTCCATCATCGGCTGTGTGGTCAATGGTCCGGGCGAGGCGCTGATGACCGATCTCGGCTTTACCGGCGGCGGTGCCGGTCGGGGCAAGATGTATGTCTCGGGCCGCCCCGACCACAATGTCTCCAACGAGGAGATGGTCGATCATATCGTTGAAATGGTTGAAAAACGCGCCGAGGAAATGCGCGCTGCGACGGAAGTCGCAACCTAGCGGGACGGCCCTGCAAACCATCCCCCTTTCGCCAAGCGTGAACAAAAGCTCATTTGTCCGGCACGCTAAAGCCAGAATAGGCTGAGGCCAGAAGTTAGATGCGAGGGACCGGGCCGTGCGGCCCGTGGGAGCTGTTATGCTGGAATTATCCGGACTTACGAAAACCTATGGCAACAAGGTGCGCGCGCTTGATGGCGTGACGCTTTCCATCCCCAAGGGGATGTTCGGCCTGCTGGGGCCGAATGGCGCCGGCAAGTCGTCGCTGATGCGCACGATTGCCACGCTGCAATCGCCGGACAAGGGCAGCCTGACCTTCGGGGATATCGATATTCTCAAGGACCCGCAGGCCCTGCGCGCCACGCTGGGTTATCTGCCGCAGGATTTCGGTGTCTATCCGCGCATGTCGGCGCGCGCCATGCTGGACCACCTGGCCGTACTCAAGGGTCTGTCCAATGCCAAGGAGCGCAAGAACGTCGTCGAGACGCTGCTGGAACAGACCAATCTGTCCCAACACGCCAACAAGGCCGTCGCCAGCTATTCCGGCGGCATGCGCCAGCGTTTCGGCATCGCCCAGGCCCTGCTGGGTGATCCGCAACTGATCATCGTCGACGAGCCGACCGCTGGCCTCGACCCGGAGGAGCGCAACCGCTTCCACAACCTGCTCTCGGAGATCGGCGAGAATGTCGTGGTCATCCTGTCCACGCATATCGTGGAGGACGTCGCTGACCTGTGTCCGCAGATGGC
>JAYZXG010000230.1:0-4816 GCA_036141435.1 Pseudomonadota bacterium
AAAGTGCGCCGCGCGGACGGCTGGCCATGATGTAGACAGTCTCGTGTGCATCCATGACCAAATATTATCATAAATTGTATGATTAAACTGCACACCTATATCAAACGGGAGACCAGTGGTTCTTGGCCGATCTCCCGCCCTCGCCTTCTCCATCTCTAGTCAGAGAGAGGTGTCTTCAAGCGCTATTCCTGGAACGGGTCCGAGAACATCTCCTCCGAGGCGAAGCTGTCATCGGTAAAGGTCGACATGAAGGCGACCAGCGCAGCGACATCCTCCTCGTCCAGGTCAAAGCGCTGGATCGGCGCGCCGGCATTATTGCCCTGGCGCAGGAGATTGCTGGTCTCGCCATTGTCCTGGACACCAGTGGCGTAGAACTCGACAACCTCCTCCAGCGTCCCGAAACGGCCGTCGTGCATATAGGGCGCTGTCCGTTCGATATTGCGCAGGCTGGGCGATTTGAAATCGTCATCGCCCGTGGCCCCGAGGCCGGCAACCGTCGCATCCAGGCCGATATTCTGGGGTGGACGGTCATAGATCTGGGCATTGGTCTGGTGACACTGGTTGCAGCCCATCGACTGGATCGGTGGCAGTCCGGCCAGGGCCAGATCGTCGGCGTCCACGGGCTGGAACAGGGCCATTCCGTGCAACTCCTGCTGCGTCAGTCGTCCGACAAAGTCCGGCGTGTTGGCATTGGGATTGTCACCGATGACGGCGGTGTCAAAATCGGATTGATAACTGACCATGGCGCGCTGGAACTGGGCCAGGGCCATGCCGATGCGTTCGGCCGTGACCTGGTCATCACCGAAAGCCGCCTCGAAGAGCGGCGGATAGAAACCCAGGTTTTCGACCGTCGTCACGACATTGGCGAGGGTATTGCCCATCTCGACGGGAGACTGGATCGGCCCCAGCGCCTGCTCTTCCAGACTGGCCGCGCGCTCATCCCAGAACATATTGCCCCGGCGATAGAAGCGCGCATTGGCGATGTGCGGTGCATTGACGTCGGTGATCTGCCCGTCAAAGCCGCGAGAGAACTGGCTGGGTTCACCGAAGCTGAAGGCCTGCACATGGCAGCTCGAACAGGAAACGGTGCCGTTCACCGACAGGCGCGTATCGTAGAACAGGACCCGGCCCAGCGTGGCGCCTTCATTGGTGAGAGGATTATTGCCCGGCGTATTGTCCGTCGCCGCGATATTGTTATTGCCCCCCTGGCGAAAATGCAGCGGTGTGTCCGCCTCGGCGTAGGCGACATAGTCGAACGGGTCCGTCGGCAGGACCGGCGCAGTCGAGGTCGAGGCGCGGATAATGACAAGACTGATCGTCTTCACGGCATCATCGCCTGCACCATTGCTGGCCGTCAGCACGGCTGAATGCACGCCGGCTGTCGTGGGGCGGCCCACCAGCGCGCCATTTTCAACCTCCAGCCCGGGGACCGGCGTCACCAGCGCGATCTCGATGTCCAGGCCATTGCCCGACGGATCCTCGAACTGGCCCGCCCAGCTTGCCGGATCAAAATTGACCGGCTGGTTGACGGCAAATCGAAGACCGGAAAGGCCCGCGAGGGCTTTCACATCATTGTCCGGCTGGATGAAGATGATGAAACTGTCGGTCACGCTCAGCCCCATCGGGTCGGTGGCCGTGATCTCGGCGGTGACATTCACGACGGTGTCCGGGGTCCCGGAGATCTGGGCGCCCTGCGCGCTCAGCCCGGTATTGTCCGGATTGAGGCTGACCGAATAGCTCAGACTATCGCCATCGGGGTCACTGAACGTCGTGCCGCCCTGGCTGGCGTCATAGTCGAACGCCTCGCCGATCTGGGCCGACTGGTCGAGATTGGCGTTGCTGACCTGTGGCGCGGCATTGGCGTTCTGGCCACCACCGCCGGCATTGCCACCGGCATCGGTGGAACCACCACCGCCACCGCCACCGCCACAGGCACCGACAAACACCAGAGTTGAAAGGATTACGGCACCAAGATTCAGCCTCTTGGCAGGCTTGCCCATCGCTTGCGCGAACATGTACTCACTCCTGTCCCGCCCCCGCGGTAAGGTTTTCCCTCGAAGACTGGAACGGGACGGCGTCGGTGGATCCGTTGCGAAAAAGTGAGATTGGCGGAAACAAAAACGGCCGCCCCTTCAGGACGGCCGTTCGAGCAAGTGATCCAGAGCCGTTAAATCGGCATGCGAAGGATTTCCTGATAGGCTTTGACGACCTGGTCCCGGACCGCGACGACGGTCTCCAGCGTTACCTCTGCGGCAGAAACCGCCGTGACAACATCCACCAGGTCTGCCTGGCCCACGACGGACGCAGCGGATGCCTGCTCAGCGCCCTGAACCACGCCCTGCGCCTGGTTGAGGCTATCCATGACCAGGCCGCTGAAATCAACATTCTCGCTGGACGACGCGGCGTTTGAAGCACCGCCGATCGCGTCCTGGGCAGCGCACAGCGTCGCCTGGTAGGCCTGGAGGCCGGAAGGATCAATGGCCATGAGTTTCTACTCCTTGAGGGCCGGCGCCGACATTTAGCGGCGCAGAAGGTCCAGCGTGCGTTCAAGCATGCGCCGGTGATTTTCGATCATGTTGAGATTGGCTTCATAGCTGCGCATCGCTTCGCGCATGTCCATCATCTCGACGAGGGTGCTCACATTGGAATACTGGACATAGCCGTCCGCATCTGCGGCCGGGTGCCCCGGCTCCAGTTTGAGGCGAAAATCGGAATTGTCCGGCACGGTGTCCGTCATGCGCACGGTCGTCATTCCGGTGGTCCGGTTGAGCTCGGCCTCGAAGACCGGGATCTGGCGGCGATAGGGATCCCCGCCGGTTTCCCGCGAGGTCGACTGCGCGTTGGCGATATTCTCGGAAATGATGCGCATCCGCGCAGCCTGGGCACGCATGCCCGCCGCGGATACCAGCATTGTGTCACGAGGATCAGACATCGCTCATCCCTTCCCGAATTATGTCGGCGTCCGGACAGCCGTCCGGATCAGTCCAAGGCTTTTCTGGTACAGGCTGAGCGCCGCTTCGTAACGCATGCGCGTCTCGTTCGCCCGAACCATTTGCTCCTCGAGCACCACAGAGTTGCCATTGATGGTGGTCTCGCTGTCAGGGCTGTCCTGCGTCGTCCAGCTCCGTCCGCCCGCGCCCGTCTCCATGCCCGGCAGATGGGCGTCGCGTGTCGTGCGCAGACGCATTCCGTTCGAACTGCGTCGCTGGCTCATCGCTTCACTCACCGCCCGCTCGAACTCCGCACGATCAAGATCCTGGGCGACAAAACCCGGCGTATTCGCGTTCGCCACATTGTTGGCGATCACGCGTTGGCGCTCGGAGCTGAAGCTCATTTCCTGTCGAAGGAGTGCCAGCAGAGGCACATCATCGGGTCGCATGCGCGAATCCCCTTAATTACCTGTGACAAGGCTGCGCTGGCACGGTTAACGAGGGCTTAACCGGCGCACTTCAAAAGGCGGATATCCCATGACTCAGCAGGCATTCTGCCGGTTTCGGTGACGGTTACGATGGATATGACACAATACTTCCTCGCACTCGTTGTGCTGGCCGGCCTGCTGGGCGCTTTCGGCCTGCTCGCGCTGGCGGTTCAAAGAGGCTGGATTTTCAACCAGCTGACCGGTCTGACCCGGATGGTCGCCACCGATGAGCGCCGCCTCAAGGTGCGCGAAAGCCTGATTATCGACCCCCGTCGTCGACTGGTGATCCTGCAAGCAGATGACGAGGAACATGTGGTGCTGCTGGGCACTGACAGCGAAACCGTGCTCAAGACGCAGCCAGCCAAACCCGAACCGAGCCGGACGGAGATCCGATAATGCGCAAGGGTTTCTGGCTGACCTTCACCCTTTTTGCCCTTGGCGTGCTGATGCTGATGGGCGCCGGCGGCGCCGAGGCACAAAGCCTGACCCTGGACACCGGCAGCGAAGGCGAGCTGACCGAGCGCGTGCTGCAGCTGATCGCGCTGATCACCATTCTCTCGCTCGCACCGTCCATCGTCATCATGACGACGAGTTTTGTGCGCATCGTGGTGGTGCTGTCCCTGCTGCGGACCGGCCTGGGCCTGCAGCAAAGCCCGCCGAATGCGGTCCTGGTCAGCCTGGCTCTCTTCCTGACCGCCTTCATCATGGCGCCGGTCTTCACCCAGTCTTACAATGAAGGCATCGAGCCGCTGCTGAACGACGAGATCGAGCTGACGGAAAGCTTCGCGCTGACCTCCGGCCCGCTGAAGACCTTCATGCTCAGCCATGTGCGCGAGGATGATCTCGAGCTCTTCATCAACATGTCCCAGGACCCGGTTCCGGCCACACCGGAGGAGACCTCTTTCTGGGTCGTCACACCGGCCTTCATGATCTCGGAGCTCAGACGCGCGTTCGAGATCGGCTTCCTGCTCTTCATCCCCTTCCTGATCATCGATCTGGTGGTCGCCTCGATCCTGATGTCGATGGGCATGATGATGCTGCCCCCGGTCGTCATCTCCCTGCCCTTCAAGCTGATTTTCTTCGTGCTGGTGGATGGCTGGAGACTGGTCACCGGCTCGCTGGTGCAGAGTTTCGGGACGTTACCGGGGTAACTCACCTCAAATCCACCCTTGTCATCCCGGACCCGCCCCCGGCTCAAGGCGGGCATGCATCCGCGATGTCAAATTTCAGATTTCAATAAGACGCCTAAGCCCCGCCACCATCAAAGCGGCGACGGAAGGGCTCCATGAAGGCGTCCAGCGTGTCGATGCCGGCGATCTGGCCCGCCAGATCGTTGAAGCGGACATTGCCGGCGGGCAGCGTGTTGTCGGTCAGCAGCTCAAAGGCTGCGGCCTGATC
>JAYZXG010000231.1:0-7474 GCA_036141435.1 Pseudomonadota bacterium
AGATCGCGCGTCTTGATCTTGGCGTCCCAGTCCTTGTGCAGGCGAGACAGGGCCGGCATGATTTCATCCAGCCCTTTGTTCTTGACCGAGGAGATCGGCAGCAAGGGCGCTCCGGTCATCTGCGGCAGGAGGCGTTCGAACTCCAGCTGCATTTCCTTGAGGAATGCGGTGCGATTGGGCACCAGGTCAAACTTGGAAATGGCAATCGCGACAGCGCGACCTTCCTTGTAGGCCATGTCCGCCAGGTGCAGGTCCTGCTTTTCCAGCGGATGTTGGGCATCCACGAGCAACAGCACAACCTCGGCAAACTTCACGGCGCGCAGCGTGTCCGCGGCACTCATGCGCTCGAGCCGGTCCTTGACCTTGCCCCGCTTGCGCAGGCCGGCGGTGTCATGAAGGCGCACGCGGCGACCATCCCACATCCAGTCAACGGCAATGGCGTCGCGGGTGATGCCGGCCTCGGGACCGGTGATCAGGCGTTCCTCACCGATCAGCGTATTGATCAGGGTAGACTTGCCGGCATTGGGACGACCGATCACAGCGATGCGAAGCGGCGGCTCTTCATCCTCATCCTTCTTGCGACGACGCTTGGGCGAGCCCAGGGCCTCATAGACAGCCTGGTAAAGGTCGCTCATCCCGTCGCCATGGGCAGCGGACAGTCCAATCGGCTCGCCCAGGCCCAGCGCATAGGCATCCATCAGCCCCCCCAGCCCTGCCTTGCCCTCGGCCTTGTTGGCACACAGGATTACCGGCTTGCCGGACTTGCGCATGACATCGGCGAAAATCTCGTCGAGCGGGGTGATGCCGGCGCGGGCGTCAATCAGCAGCAGGCAGACATCGGCATCATGGATGGCCATTTCGGTCTGGGTACGCATCTCGGCGTCCAGCCCGTCCTTCTCGGCATCGTCATAACCGGCGGTGTCGATGAGCAACAGCTCCATCTCACCCAGACGGCCACGCGCCTCGCGCCGGTCCCGCGTCACGCCGGGACGGTCATCCACGATCGCCAGCGGCTTGCCCGCCAGACGATTGAACAGGGTCGATTTGCCCACATTGGGACGTCCAACGACGGCAATGCGGGGCAGATTATCAGTCATTCGGTTTTGGCCTATCGCAGCGCGACTAACCGCGCTTCGTCGGTGACGATGTAGATCGTCTCATTGGCAATAACGGGCGCGACGTAGACGGGGTCACGCAGCTCGTACTCACGCATTTCCTCGCCATCATACGCGTTCAGCAGGACTGCGGAGCCATGGCTGGAGGTTACCAGAACACGTCCGCCGGCCAGAACGGGACCGGACCAGGCAATCCGGTCCTCACGCTTGCGCATGTTCTCGAATTGCTGGAGCTGGGTGATCCAGTGGACCTGACCGCTCTGACGGTTGATGCAGACCACCTGCGCCTCGGTCGTCACGACGAAGAGGAAATCTCCGGCCACCCATGGCGCGTGCAGGCCACCGGCCGGCAGTTCCCACAGACGCTCACCGGAGCGCAGGGAGATCGCCACCATCGTGCCGGAGTGGCTCATGGCGTATACCGTGTTGTCCACGATGATCGGGCTGCCCGCGACATCATTGATCTCGGACATGGCGGTCATCGTACCGGAGCCGCTCAGGCTGTCCGACCACAGGGGGTTACCGTTCTGCACGCGCAGCGCGACAATTTCGCCGGACGCAAACGGTGCGACCACGATGTCACCCAGTACAGCCGGGCTCGGCGAGGTGATCAGGCGGGCAGATTCGATAATGCCCTGATAGGTCCAGTTCACATTGCCGTTGGAGGCGTCGATCGAGAGCATTTCATTGTCGTCGGAGGCAATGAAAATCCGGCCATCGGCGACCGTCGGTGCGCCATGGAACGGAACGATGATCTCGCTGCGCCAGATCTCGCTGCCGCTCTGGGCATCGAGCGCGACCAGATAGTTGTATCCAGAATGTGCGTAGATACGGCCACTGTCAAAGGCGATGCCGCCGCCAAACGACATGCGATCGCGCTCACTGGGCCCTTCCAGGCGACGTGACCACAGGCGTTCACCGGATTCGGCATCAACGGCGGACACTTCGCCGCGCGCATCAATCATGTAGACACGACCTTCAGCGACCACCGGGCGCGCATTCAGGCGCTGGTTATTGTCAGACCCTTCCCCGAAGGTCTCACGCCAGATGATGTCCAGCGAGCCGGTCGCCTGGGTGTGCTGCAATGCGTGGGTCGGGTAACCATCCGGACCCGGCCAGACGCTGTTCACGTAAGCCGTCGGCAGCTGCACCGGCGGCAGTGCCTCTCCGGAAGCCGCCTGCAGGCCCGTCTCGAAATCAAGGATCGAGATCCGGCCATCCTGCGGCGCGGTCTCTTCCGGCGCGTCGTCATTGCCACCAATGCCCGGAATGAAGTCCAGGGCATCACCCGGGCTCGGGATCGAGGAACAGGCTGCAACCGGCGCCAGCGCCAGAGCGAGAAGAAGTGAACGCATACGCTTTACATCAATCATTGCCGGCTTCCTCAGCAGCATTGTCCGGAGTGTCTTCGGTGGCAGTTGCCTCTGCCGCTTCCGCGTCTTCCAGCGGTTCTTCCTGAACCGAGGTGAGCGAAGCGATCAGTGCCAGCGCTTCCTGGCCACGTCGCTGCACGCCCTGCGGCGCATCCAGCGAAAAGGCCAGCAGCTGGTATTCCGACTGAGCGCGGTCGTAATCGCTGGCACGCAAAGCGGCGGCCCCGATGGTTTCGCGCGCCAGCAAGCGATACGGCGCAGAGGCGGCCGCCAGCGGGCTGACCCGGATCTCCACATCCGCAAAGCTCAGCTCGTCCCAGCGGGCCCAGACGGCCTTGAGCTGTGCGAGGTCATCGATAAGCGGGTCATTGGAGGCTGCAGAGACCTGGTCATAGAGCGAGGCCGCTTCAGCATTATCGCCGTTCTGCAGAGCGATCTCGGCGCGTCGCATCAACGACAACAGCGCATAACCGTCCGATCCCTCGCGCGACAGCGTGTCGAAACCGGCATCCGCCAGGGCGAGTTCACCCGCTTCCAGATTGGTCATGGCCTCGATGAAGGCATCGGACGACTCTTCCAGCTGCGAGGTGCGCCAGTAATCCCAGAATTGCAGACCCGCCGCACCCAACACGATCGCGGCAGCAGCGCCCCCAACCCAGGGGCCCCATTTCTTCAGCAATTCCTGATATTTGTCGTTGCGAAGCTCTTCTTCGACTTCTTCAAAAACATCGACCACTGCGGCCAGACTCCCTGAAACAGATATTCGGGGCGGACCCTAGCCGTCTCAGCGCCTTGCGGCAACAGGCGTCAACCGTCCTTGCGCTTGAGCGTGTAGACCTCGGCACTGGACGGAAAGGCACGCGAGCGCACTTCCTCGGCGTAGCGCGCCACTGCCGCGTCTGTTCGTTCGGCCATGTTATCGTATCTTTTGACGAATTTTGGTGTCCACTCGAACACGCCCAACATGTCCTGGGTGACCAGGATTTGCCCGTCACACGCCGATGAGGCACCGATGCCGATGGTCGGCACATCCACCGCCCGGGTGATCTCATCGGCCAGGTCCTCGGCCACGCCTTCGATAACGATGGCGAACGCGCCGGCATCAGCCGTGGCGCGGGCTTCATCGATGACCCGCTGGCGCTCGACTTGTGTCCGCCCCTTGGCCTTGTAACCGCCATCGGCCAGTGCCGCCTGGGGCCGCAGACCAATATGCCCGACAACCGGAATGGACCGTTCCGCCATGAAGGCAATGCTTTCAGCGGCATAGGTCCCGCTTTCGATCTTGATGGCCTGACAACCGGTCTCAGACATGATGCGCGCTGCGTTCTCGAACGCTTGCTGCGGACTGGATTCGTAGGACCCGAATGGCATATCGACCGCCACCAGGGCCCGTTTCGATCCGCGCATGACCGCCTTGCCATGCATGATCATCATGTCGAGCGTGACACCGATCGTACTGTCGAGGCCATGGACAACCATGCCAACGCTGTCGCCGACCAGCAGCAAGTCGCAATGCGGATCAAGGATGCGCGCCATGGGCGCGTCATAGGCCGTCAGGCAAACCAGCGGCTCTGCGCCCTTGCGGGCACGGATATCCGGGGCGGTGATACGACGGACTTGGGTCTGTGCAGACATAAAAAGGCGGCCTCAAATCAATTTGAAGCCGCCAATCTAGACGATATTTGCTGCGGTGCAAAAAGAAAGGCTTGAAACCGCTAGGCGATACGACGAGGCAGGACCAGAGCAACCATGCCGGCAGCGATTGCCATTGCGGCAGCGGCCATGGTTTCCGGGGCCATCAGGAAGGACGCATTCGCCAGCAGGCCTTCCGTCGGAACTTGCAGGCCGCCGAAAATACTTTCCAGCTGGGTGCCGGCGATTGCGGAACCGGTCGAGCCCGCCCCCCCGAGGATCAGCACACGTTTGCGATCCGGGTTGTTGAGCTTGGCGATCACGCTCTGCGCGAAGGCATCGGCACTCTTATCCTCTTCAAGCGGTTTCGCGGCGGCGGCGAAAGCGGCTTTCAGGCGTGCGTCAAAAGCGTCTTCCATAGTCATCTCACAGTTACCTCCGCTTCGGTGAAAAAGGCCTGGAGCTTGGCTCGACCCCTGTTCACATGTGACTTTACAGTCCCCAACGGCATTCCTGTCGCCTCTGCTGCCTCTGAATGTGACATCCCGCAAGAGTAACACATAACAACGGCAACACGTTCTTCATCCTTGAGTGTAGCGAGCGCGCGATCAAGGTCTACGACATTTCCCATGTCACGCGGCGCTTCACTCTCCTCCACACCCTGCTGGTATTGTTCCAGCAAACGGTCGGCGGATTTGCGTTTCCTGGCTGACTTCAAGAACTCTGTATAAGCAATCGAACAGAGCCAGGACTTGAATGAGCCGGTGCCCTTGAAACTGCCGATCTTCTCGAAGGCCCGGATGAAGGTATCCTGGGCGAGATCATCGGCAAGGGCATGGTTCCGGCACATCCTCTGCAGCATGGAGCGGACCAGGGTCTGGTGGCGCCGGACGAGCTCGCCGAAGGCTGCGCTGTTGCGCGTGGCAACAACCAGTGCCGTGAGTTCTTCGTCCGATGCCGCCATGACTTAGGTCCCGGTCCCCAGATTACGGCCTAGGCCGCGTCTTCCTGTTCTTTCTTGCGGCCCAGCAGACCGAAGCCGACCAGTACGATGCCGATGAAACCCGGGAATGCCGCGATCGCCGGCATGATGAACATGGCTTCGTCATCGCCTTCCATATTGCCGATGGCCCAGCCCAGCGTGATGAAGGCGGCTGCAACGGCAATCAGGATCAGTCCGGCCTTGAGGTCACCATTGGAATTCGGCTTCTGGGGCATGCCCAGCGCCTTGATGGTGTCCGGGGTCATTTGCTGACCGCCGCGAATGGCTTCCTCGATCGTGGACAATGTCGCCTTGCGACGTTGTGTGTGCGAGTTGAACGCGATCCAGACGATGGCAACAACCATCAGGAACGGCGACATCGCAACCAACATAACAGGGATATCCATTTTTATTCTCCTTGAACTCGACCGGCGCGCTGCACGCCGCTTCTGACCATAAGATGCAGATCAGGGCGATTTTGGATGCAGGTGATCAGCCAATAATCGCCACGCCGAACAAATACATGTGTATATTCATGAGGATAAGCGCTGCAAGAACGCCCAGAATTATCGCGGTCAAATCCCCGCCCCACCCTTTCACGATGGGCGGCGGGGTCTCGCGGAGCCAGGACGCTATGAACGTGATCAGCGACCAGATGAAGAATGCGCCGAACAACAGGACAGCGCTCAGCTCGCCATTCGCCAGCAAGTGGCCGAACGCCCACAACATCGTGCCCGCCAGCATCGGGTGGCGGACCCAGCGGCGGATATGGCCCGGCGCATAGGCGGAAACGATCAGGATCAACGCCAGCGGCACCAGGGTGAAGGCGAGATGGCGTGTCCATTCCGGCGGATACCAGATCACGACCGGCGGATGCGCGAGGATCTTGCCATAGGTGATCAGGGCAAAGCCCAACAGGGAGATGGCGGTATAGCCCAGCTTGTAGGGCGTTGCCCCGAGCTGGACCTGCAGCTTATCCCGGGCTCCGGGAATGAGGCGCAAGGAGTGGACGCCGAGGAACAAAACCAATCCGGCAACCAGTACAAGCATAAACGCCTCCCCTATCTGACCGCCGACTATAGGTGATTCAGATCAGAACCAAGAATTTTGGGTGTGGATATCCTAGGAGAAAACCCGCCGGGGCAAACTGATCGCGCGGGTCACCAGGGCATGCCCGAGGAAGGCTACACCGCCCGCGATCACAAGCGTGGCCCCTGCCGTGTCCAGACTGCTCAGCATTTGTGCGGCCGCGGTGGCCAGGGCGTCGCCGGAAGCCAACAGGACTATGAGCAATACCACGGACGCACACGCCAGCACCGCCAGCTCCACCAGGAACCGACGCCGCGCAACGGCGCGCATGACGCCGGCGCGGAAGGCCGGATCAAAAGCGGGCACGTCGTCCATCGCGAACAGGTTTTCGAGCGTTTCATTGCTCATGCGCATCTCCGAGTAACGCTTCAAGCCGCGCCCGGCCGCGGCTGACATGTGACTTTACCGTCCCCAGCGGAATTTCCAAAGCCCTGGAGGCTTCATCGTGCGTCCAGCCCCCGGCAAGGCAGAGTGCGACAGCGGCGCGCTGGTCCAGCGGCAAGCTTTCCAGGGCCCGGTTAAGCGCCAGCCGGAGATCATTGGTCGGCACTTGCTCTTGCGGCTGCAATTCGTGCCAGGCCTCGTCACGGGCCCGCCGTCGCGCCGCGCTCCGCTTGAATGTCTTGCTCATGCGCCAGGCCATGCCAAACAGCCAGGAGCGGAACATGTCCGGCGATCGCAAGAGCCGGAGCTTGGTCCAGGCGGCCAGGAATACCTCCTGCGCCAGCTCGTCGGCGTCAGCATCGTTTCCGCTGACCCGACGAAGGAAACTGCGAAGTGCTTGCTGGTGCCTGTCCACCAGACGTGAAAAGGCTGCGTCAGACCCCGCCAGGGATGCAGACACCAGGTCTGCATCCGTCCGAGCTGGTTGCATCAGCTTATTTCTTTCCGCCCTTAAACAGGCTGCCAAAGAGGAAAGCCACGGCCAGAACGCCCATGATCATGGCGACAAAATAGGCCACCTCGCCCATTCCGATCAGGCCGCTATAACCTTCATAGGCAAACACGGCTGACAGACCGACAAAGAGGACGACGAGGAAGGCATTACCGCCGCGACCGCTGTCACTATCACTGTCATGCCAGTCATCGCGGACATGGATTTCGATCTTTTCCAGGCTTTCAACCAGGGAGGCCGGCGGTTCCTTGCCCGCTGCCGCATAGGTCTTCAGCAGGTCGATCTTGGCCTTGGTCTGCTGATAGCTCGTGAAGCTGTTCCAGCCTGCGAACAGGAAAAAGCCCAGGGGGAAGAGCAACCACCAATAATGTTCGAACAAATCCGCCAC
>JAYZXG010000232.1:0-2749 GCA_036141435.1 Pseudomonadota bacterium
GCCCTGGCCAAGGGGGCTGCAGCGCTTGGAGCCGAGCGTTTCGTGCTGGATGATGGCTGGTTCAAGGGGCGGCGCAATGACCAGACCAGCCTCGGTGACTGGACTGTCGATGCGGACCTCTTTCCCAATGGGCTGACCCCGCTAATCAATGCGGTGCATACCGAGGGTATGGAGTTTGGCCTTTGGCTGGAACCGGAAATGGTCAGCCCGGACAGTGATCTCTATCGCGCGCACCCAGATTGGGTACTGGGATGGCCGGAGCCGGATCCGGCGACCGGGCGTAACCAGCTGGTGCTGGACCTGGCGCTGGAACCGGTTCGCGAGCATCTCTTCACGGTCATCTCGGACCTCCTGGATCGCTATGCCATCTCCTATCTCAAATGGGACTGTAATCGTGATCTCTATCCGGCAACCCGGGACGGCGTCGTGCGCGCCGGGGCCCAGACCGAAGGGTTCTACAAGCTGCTGGACCGATTGCGCGCGCGCTATCCGGTCGAGATCGAGAGTTGCGCAAGTGGTGGCGGGCGAATTGATGCCGGGATCGCGGCGCGAACCGACCGGTTCTGGACAAGCGATGCGACGGATGCGATCGACCGGCTGAACATCCAGCGCGCCGCCGGTCTGGTCATGCCGCACGAACGCCTGGGCGCCCATGTGGGACCCAGCCCGAACCCGATGACCGGGCGGCAGGTGTCCATGTCCTTCCGGGTGCTCGCCGCGCTGTTCGGTCATTTCGGTATCGAAGCGGATCCCGAGAAGGTCTCGGAGGATGACAGGCGCGTACTCACGCGCGGAATCGAGATCTACAAACAGCATCGTGACTGGATGCATGCGGGGGACTTGCTGAACCTGTCCGAACCGGACACGGACCCGGATGTACAGCTGGTCCGCTCGGATGATGGTCGCCAGGCCCTGCTGCGGGTGATGCGGGTCGGGACGCCGATGCGCCCGCTGCAATCCCGGTTGCGTCTGGCCGGGCTGGACCCGGCGGCACGCTACAGCCTCAGCGAAATCGCGCTGGAAGGCACACCGATCCACTGGCCGCTGGGGACGTTCTCCGGCGCAGGTTTGATGAATGAGGGTCTCAATCTTGATCCGGGGCGAGCGCTGACCGGGCGGTTGATACACATTGAAAGGACAGGCTGATGCGTCTGGGTGTTTGTTATTATCCTGAACACTGGCCGGAAAGCCGGTGGGCCGAGGATGCGCGACAGATGGCCGGGCTGGGCCTCTCGCTCATCCGCATCGGCGAGTTTGCCTGGTCGCGCTTCGAGCCGGAACCGGGCCAATATGACTGGGCCTGGTTTGACCGCGCGATCGACACGCTGGCCGCGGCCGGCCTGAAAGTCATCCTGGGGACACCCACGGCGACGCCGCCCAAATGGCTCGTGGATCGCGATCCGGACATGTTTGCGGTGGATGCCCAGGGCCAGATCCGCGGTTTCGGCTCGCGTCGCCATTATTGCTTTTCCAGCGAAACCTATCGCGCCGAGTGCCGCCGCATCGTCACGGCCATGGCCGAGCGGTATGGCGAGCATCCCGCCGTGGCGATGTGGCAGACCGATAACGAGTACGGCTGTCACGACACGATCGAGAGCTATTCCGAGAACGCGCGTGTGGCATTCCGGCGCTGGCTCGCGCGACGTTATGGCGACATTGCTGCGCTCAATACCGCCTGGGGAACAGTGTTCTGGAGCCAGGAATACAGGTCCTTCGACGAGGTTGATCCACCGGTTGGAACGGTTACCGAGCCCAACCCGTCGCACGTGGTGGACTTCCAGCGCTTCAGTTCCGACCAGGTGCGCAATTTCAATGACGAACAGGTCGAGATCCTGCGGCGGCTGAGCCCCGGGCGCGAGATTACCCACAACTTCATGGGCGGGTTTACGGCCTTTGACCACCACGCGGTAGGCGCGGACATCGATGTAGCGACCTGGGACAGCTATCCGCTGGGCTTCCTCGACATCTCGCCTTTCTCCGACGCCGAGAAACAGCGCTATCTGCGCCAGGGTCATCCCGACTTCCAGGCGTTTCACCATGATCTCTATCGCGGCTGTTCGCGCAAATGGGGCGTGATGGAGCAGCAGCCGGGGCCCGTGAACTGGGCGCCCAATAACCCGGCGCCGCTGGACGGCATGGTCCGCCTGTGGAGCCTTGAGGCGCTCGCTCATGGCGCGGACCTGGTCAGCTGGTTCCGCTGGCGACAATGTCCGTTTGCCCAGGAGCAGATGCATGCCGGGCTGTTGCGTGTCGATGCGGAACCGGCGCCCGCCTATGCCGAAGCCGCCGAAGTGGCGCGGGATGTGGCACTGATTTCCGACGAGACATCCCGCCAGGCGCCGGTCGCACTGGTCTGGTCCTATGACGGGCAATGGATCCACCAGGCGCAGCCGCAAGGACAGGGGCTCGACCTGCTGCGCCAGGCGTTCGAGACCTATACGGTCCTGCGTCGCCTGGGGCTGGATGTGGATATCGTATCTCCGGTTGCCGATCTGGCGGGCTATCAGCTCGTTGTCGTGCCGGGCTTGCCGCATATCGAAACGGCCTTGCTGCGCGAGTTGGAAACCTGTTCCGCACAGGTGTTGATGTTGTGCCGGAGCGGGTCGAAAACCCTGAATTTCCAGGTGCCGGCCAATCTGGCCCCGGGGCCATTGCAGGATCTGATGGCGTTGAAGGTGACCCGGGTTGAAAGCCTGCGTGCGGGGATCGACGAGCGTGTTGACCTGGACGGTCAGGCACATGGCGTGCA
>JAYZXG010000233.1:0-3771 GCA_036141435.1 Pseudomonadota bacterium
CGGTGCAGGGATTTCTCGACCACTGGGCGCCCGATCTGGCTGTGTTCGCGGAGTCCGAGCTGTGGCCCAACCTGATCTCAGCGACACACGAACGCGGCATCCCGATGGCGCTTGTCAACGCGCGGATGAACGAGAAATCGATCCGCAGCTGGCGTCGTCGCCGCGAGGCGGCCCGCTATCTGCTGGGGTGTTTCAACTGGATTGGTCCGGCCGATGAGCGGACCCGGTCCGGTATCTCCGAACTGCTGGGCAACAAGCCGCTGGACCTGGTCGGCAATATCAAGCTTGAGGCCAAGCCCATGCCGCCGGACCCGCATGAATTGTCGCGCGTGCGTGTCGCCCTGGCGGGGCGGCCGGTCTGGCTCGCCGCCTCCACCCATTCCGGTGAGGACGGGGTCGCGCTGGCGGCCAATGCGATGCTGAAGAGCCGGCACCCCAATACGCTCCTGATCCTTGCACCGCGACATCCGGACCGGGCGGGTGAAATCGAGAAACTGATGAAGCGCCATGGCCATAGCTGGGCGCGCAGGTCGCTGGACGAGACGCCAGACACGCAGTGCGATGTGTGGCTGGCTGATACGCTGGGTGAGATGGGCCTGTGGTATGCGAGCGCGTCTGCGTCCTTCATCGGCGGTAGCCTGGTGCGCGACATCGGCGGGCATAACCCGATCGAGGCCAGCCAGCTGGGCTCCGCAGTGGTCTCCGGTGAATATGTCGCCAGCTTCCAGGATGTCTATGACGCCTATCGCGAACACAAGGCGGTGAGCTGGGTGGATGACGCCCTGACGCTGTCCGAGGCGGTCGAGGCCATCTGGGAGCATGCCGGCCCGACATCCGAGGGTGGAATGGCCGCCGTGCGGCAGTTGTCAGGCGGTGCACTGGCCCTGACCACGCAGAACTTGCTGGACCTGCTGTCTGAAGCGGAGGGCGAGGCGTGAAGGAACCGGCATTCTGGCGGACGGATGGCGGTCGTGGATCCGGCGCGCTCGCCCGGGCTCTGTTATCCCCGCTGGGGCGGGTCTATGCCTGGGCCGTGGCCCGGCGCATCCGCAGGACCGAGCCGGTCGATCCCGGCGCGCCGGTCATCTGCGTTGGCAATATTACCCTGGGCGGAACGGGCAAGACCCCGGTCACCCAGACCATCTTGCGGCGCCTGGAAGAGCTCGATTGTTCCCCGGCCGCGCTGAGCCGTGGCTATGGCGGATCCGAAGCCGGACCGCTCGAGGTTTCAGACCAACACACCGCCGATCAAGTCGGCGACGAGCCCAGCCTGCTGGCCCGCAATGCCCGTGTGTGGATTTCGCGCGACCGGGTCGAGGGAGCCCATGCCGCCGTGGAAGCCGGCGCCGATATCATCGTGATGGATGACGGGCATCAAAATCCGTCCCTGCGCAAGACACTCTCGATCGTGGTGATCGACAGTGTTGCCGGATGGGGCGCCAATCTCGTCTTTCCGGCTGGGCCCTTGCGCGAGCCCGTCGTGGTCGGGCTGGCCCGGGCGGATGCGGTCATCGTGATGACCCCGGACGCGGACGCCGTGCCCAATTATGCGCGCCTGAAACTGGCCGAGCTGGAAATCCCGGTCCTGCAGGCCTGGCTGGAGCCAAAGGAAGCGCCGCCGAGCGGTCGCTTGCTGGCCGTTTCCGGTATCGGGCGGCCGCCGAAATTCTTTGATGCCTTGGAAGCGGCGGGCGGTGAGCTGACGGACGGGATCGAGTTCGCGGATCATCATCCCTATACACAGCGCGACCTCGAGCATCTGTATGACCACGCCAGGAGCCATGATGCACAGCTGATCACGACGGAGAAGGACTGGGTCCGTTTGCCGGCCGAGGCGCGCGCGATCATCAAGGCCTGGCCGGTCGAAGCGCGCTTTGCCAATCCTGCGGCTCTGGATGCCCTGTTGCTCGATGTTGTGGACGCCAGGGGTTCGGCCCGCTAAATCCTGTTCATGAGCGAAACTATCCCTCAGCCTTCCGTGATGACGCGTATCGGCTGGCGCCTCGAGGCGCTGGCCTGGGACACCTATCTGGCCTGGTACAAGGCCAAGGGCATCGACCGGGCGTCGGATGCGGCGGGTGAACTGCTGCAGCGCATTGGCCCGATGACGCCCGTGCACAATGTCGCCCGCATCAACATGCAACGCTGTTTTCCGGAAGCCGAGCCGATGGAAATCGAACGGCTGTTGCGGGGCATGTGGGATAATTTCGGCCGTCTGGGCGGTGAGATGCCACATCTGGGCGTGTTCGCCGGCGATGAGTTCAACGAACGTGTTGATTTTGTCGGGCGGGAGAAGCTGGAAAAGGCCCGCGATGAAGGCCGGCCGCTGGTCATCATCTCGATGCATCACTCTAACTGGGAAATCGCCGGCGCAGCGATCAGCCAGACCGGCCTGCCGTGTCACATCACCTATCGCGCAGCGAACAATCCGCTGATCGACACGCGCATTTCCGCGACCCGCAAGGACTATGGTGTGAAAACACTGACGGCCAAGGGCGGGGACGGGGCCAAGGCGTTGATGAATGCGCTCAAGCGCGGTGAGTCCGTGGCGCTGATGAACGACCAGAAGATGAATGACGGTGTCGAGGCGCCCTTCTTCGGGCACCCGTCCATGACGGCGCCGGGCCCCACGCGGCTGGCGATGCGGTACAACGCTCCGCTGACACCGATATCGGTGCGTCGCACCGGCGGTGCGCGTTTCCGTGTCGAGGTCCATGACCCGATCGAATTGTCGGACAATCCAGACAAGGCTGCGGCGATTGTCGAGACCGTCGGGCGCATCAATCAATGGGTCGAGGCCGAGGTTCGCAAGGCCCCGGAGCAATGGTTCTGGGTGCACCGCCGCTGGGCCAAGCCGGTCTACAAACAGGCACGCGAGGCCTGATCTCCCGGGCACCGCCGGGGTCCAATCATCCCTTGTCAGCGTGCCGGCGTGATCGAGATCACGCGCCGAACCCGTGTGGAATGATAGACCTCTTGGGCCGGGCGTGCCCGGCACGCTCCGTCCAGCAAGGGAGGCCTTCGATGTTGGTCATGTATTCCATCCGCCCGGGAGACAGTCTCAGCCGGATCGCCGGGTTTCACGGGACTTCGCTCAAACTCCTGCTGGCGCTCAACCCGCAGATCGACAACCCCAATCTGATTCATCCGGGGCAGGTCATCCTGGTGCCCGAACACTCGACTTCACCCGCCGCCGAACTGGCGGAGGAAAGCAATCCGGCCGACGAACCGGTCTGGCTGAAAATCGCCCGGCGCGAGGAAGGGGTCGCCGAGATCAAGGGCGACCAGCACAAT
Source organism: Pseudomonadota bacterium (assembly GCA_036141435.1). Classification (GTDB taxonomy): domain Bacteria; phylum Pseudomonadota; class Alphaproteobacteria; order Caulobacterales; family Maricaulaceae; genus Maricaulis. The sequence continues at coordinate 3,295 of JAYZXG010000233.1, forward strand.
CACCGCGTCCTGGAATATCTCGCCACCTGTACCAAGACCGACCCGGACCTGCGCACCCGGGACGAAACCGCCTGGTGTTCGGCCTTTGCCTGCTGGGTCATGGAGGAGGCTGGCTTTGAAAGCCCGCGTACGGCCTGGGCGCGGACCTGGTTCGACGCCAGATGGGGCCGGGAGGAACCGATCGACAATCCGCGCCTCGGCGCCATCGCCGTCTTCCGACGCGGCACCGGCGGCCATGTGGGCTTCTTCCTGGAGGACCTGGGCAACAAGGTCGCCATTCTCGGCGGCAACCAGGCCAACAAGGTCAAGGTCAGCCACTATCCCAAATCCAGCGAACACTACGACCTGCTCGGCTATCGCTGGCCGGAGTGAGGGGGTGTTGGGGGGGCTATGGAAGCGTAATCCCCAGCTCCCCCCAGATCTCATCGACCCGCGCTTTGGTCGCGTCGTCCATGTCGAGCTTTTCACCCCATTCGC
>JAYZXG010000234.1:0-2960 GCA_036141435.1 Pseudomonadota bacterium
ACGGCGAATTGTCGAATATCATGGTGGCTAGATCCGGGTGGAATCGACAGGTGCCAACCAGGGTTCTCGATTCCGTTTTACATTGCCTAAAAGCGGCGCCCGTTCGCCTTGAGCCAGTGAATGCGATGGCGCTTGCGCGCGTCATCCTCCTCCCATAGTCTCGATATCCATGAAAATTGGTTACTTCTCTAATCCTTGGAATATCGATCACGCGCGCGACGGCGCTGACCCAGGCCGGCTCAACCGTCTCGCCGCGGGTGCTCGCAGCGATATCGTAGAAAACCAGCTCGTCGGCGCCCTCATCCGCATAGCGGCGCGCCAGCTCGACAATATCTCCGACGACCTCGTGATTACGAAACTTCACGCCCTTGACCACCTGCCCGTCCTTGACGTCCAGGCAGGGAATTATGCGTCTTGCAAGCATGCCAGGGCCTCCTCGACGCTGAACTTGCCCTCATAAATCGCCCGGCCCGTGATTGCGCCGGCTGCCCCGGTCTGTCGCGCCGCCCGCAGATCTTCCAGCGATGAGACACCGCCCGAAGCCTGCCAGCCCACGGTGGGATAGGTCTCGACCAGATAGCGGTATAGCTCGAGATTGGGGCCGCTCAGATCGCCGTCGCGACCGATATCGGTCACCAGGGCATGCGCCAGCTCCACGCCGTCATAGGCCTTGATGACGTCATCGAGTGTCACGGTGAGCACATCGGTCCATCCCTTGACGGCCGGCCGATAGGCGCCTCCGACATACTGCACATCAAAGGCGAGGGTCAGGCGGTCCGGGCCGAACCGGTCGATCCACGGCAGCACCTGTTCGGGTGCGGAAATCGCCAGCGAACCGATCACGACCCGAGACACGCCGGCATCGAGATACGCCTCGATATCCGTGCTGGAGCGGACGCCGCCACCGGACTGGATGTTGAGGCCCAGCGCAGCGATCTCCGCGATGACGCCAGCCTGTCTGCGCGCACCGTCGCGCGCGCCGGCCAGATCGACGACATGGATCCACGCCGCGCCGGCATCACGCAGTTGACGGGCAACCTCGACCGGGTCGGAGGCATACTCCGTCACCGCATCGAACTTGCCGTGCATCAGACGCACGACACGATCTTCAAGCAGGTCAATCGCAGGATAGAGGATCATGTCACCAGCTCCGCAAAATTCTTGAGAATACGAGCGCCCGCGTCGCCGGACCGTTCCGGGTGGAATTGGCATCCATAGACATGGCGCGAATTCACGATGGCGGAGATGTCTGCGCCATAGCGGGTGCTGGCCAGCGCGACGCTGGATGCCGGCACATAGAAGCCGTGCACGAAATACATGTAGTCCCCGTTTTCGATCCCGCTGAGCAGCGCGTTGTTGGGCTGCAGCACGTCGAGTGCGTTCCAGCCCATATGCGGCCAGACGAGACCGTCCGCCTGCGGCAGTCGCGCGACCTCTCCCGGGACCAGTCCCAGACAGGCGACATCGCTTTCCTCGGAATACTCAAACAACAGCTGCATGCCGAGACAGATCCCCAGCAGCGGCCGCTCTTCGCGGCGCAATTGGTCGCTCCAACCTGATGCATCCAGCTGTTTCATGGCAGGCGCAGCCGCACCGACACCCGGCAGGATCAATCGGCCACAGGCCGCGGCCTGCGCTGGCGTCACCACCACCTTGTACTCGATCCCGGCCCGCTCCAGGGCAAACCGCACCGACGCCAGATTGGCGCAGCCTGTATCAATCAGCCCGACGGTCATGCCAGGTGCTCCTTGGTCGATGGCAAGCGATCGCCTTCAATCCGCACGGCCTGGCGCAAGGCACGACCAAAGGCCTTGAAACACCCTTCGATCATGTGGTGGGCATTATCGCCCTCGACCTTGACGTGAACCGCCGCCTTCAGGCTTTCGGCGATCGAGCGAAACGCATGCGCCGTCATCTCAACCGGAAACTCACCAACACGATCCCCCGGGATGTCGCCTTCGAACTTGGCAAAGGGGCGGCCTGACAGATCGATCCAGACCCCGGCCCGGGTCTCGTCCATCGGCAATTCGAACCCGAACCGGGCAATACCGCGCTTGTCGCCGAGCGCCTCGGCGAGCGCTTCCCCGAATGTCAGGCACACATCCTCGATGGTGTGATGCGCGTCGATCTCCAGGTCGCCCTCCACATCAATGGACAAGGAGATCCCGGCATGCCGCGCGATCTGGTCCAGCATGTGATCGAAATATCCAACGCCGGTGTTGATCCGGTTGGGACCATCCCGGTCCAGATTGATCGACAAGGCGATATCCGTCTCCGCAGTCTTGCGGCGACGCGCTGCAGCCCGCGGGCCGCGGTCATCCTTGACCGAGCCACCAGAGGCCTTTTCACGGCGCTTGGCCATGGCCAGGCGATGAGCATCCAGCCCCTCCAGTGCTGCTAGCCGTTCCACAGTCGGGGCCAGATTGCGGGCACCGGCTTCGCTGGCCCGCAGGATGGTCGTCGTTTTCTGGAACGCTTCCACGGTCACACCACCATAGGCCCGCGCCGTACCACCGGTTGGCAGGGTGTGGTTGGGCCCCGCGGCATAGTCGCCCGCGGCCTCCGGGGCCCACGGCCCGACAAATATCGAGCCGGCATGGCGAACCTTGCTGACCAGCTGCTCCGGATTGCCGGTCTGGATAATCAGGTGTTCAGCGGCATAGAGATTGGCCGCGTCCGCCATGTCATCTTCGTCACGACAAACCAGACAGCGCGAATTGGCGAGCGCAGCCCGCGCGATGTCCGCGCGCGGCAAGGCCTCGAGCTGTTTGTCCACCTGCGCCAGCACGGCGTCTGCTGTTTCCCGGGCATCGGCCAGCAGGACCACCTGTGCATTGGCATCGTGCTCGGCCTGGCTGAGTAGATCACTGGCGACAAAAGCCGCATCGGCGCTCGCATCGGCCGCCACCATCACCTCACTCGGGCCCGCAGGCAAATCCACCGCAGGACCACCTGGCAGC
>JAYZXG010000235.1:0-6965 GCA_036141435.1 Pseudomonadota bacterium
TCACACCATCATGAACTGCGCCCAGGTCTGCCCGAAGGGTCTCAACCCGGCAGAGGCGATCGGCGAGATCAAGCAGATGATGGTCGAGCGGGAAAGCTAGGCCTCCTCGCATCTCCGGATCAGAAAACCCCGCAGTTCCGACTGCGGGGTTTTTCTTGCGTGCGCCTTATTCCCAGGCGATGCGCTCACAGATATCGCGCAGCATCAGTGTCAGCTCCGCATCGGTCCCGCCGTGCTCTGCGACATCAACCGGCCGGGCGAAATCGAGACGGTATTTCGCCCCCTTCTTGCCCATCAGGCCATGGAAGATGGTCATGTCCTTGAGCTCTTCATTGATCTGGGCGAGCAGGTAATACAGGAAGGGCATGCGCTGGCGCACGGCCAGCGGGATGATCGGGGCCTTGAACTTTCGCGCCATGCTGACAGCCGTCGGGTGCCAGACCTTGTCCTTGAGCCGCCGCTCTTTCCAATTCCACTCGGACATGCGGCCGGAAGGGAAAATCACCACACATTTGCCCGCCTTGAATTCCGCGAATGACCGCTTGAGCAATTCGCGCGACTGGGACCGGTTGCGCTCATTATCGCGCCACTCCACCGGGATGATCCGCTCTTCCAGCCCGTGACAGACCTTGAGGGCATCGCGATTGGCGAAATAGACCGCATCCGGCCGCCGGGCCTTGATCGCATCCCAGAGCGCCAGGCCATCCGCAATCCCGCCGGGGTGATTGGCGACGATCACACACGCCCCCTCTTGGGGAATGTGCTCCAGACCGGTCACATCCGTGTCCAGCGCGAGGAATTGCGACATCCAGTCCAGGCACTGCGTGCCGGTCAGCCCGGCAATTTGATCCGCCATCCACACGGCACGCTTGTAGCCGAGCATGGGGTATCCCACCGCCTTGATCATCGGCCAGAATGGCGTGTGGATCAGTTTCGGTGCCCGGTCCTCGATCAGCTCATCGACGATATGCTGATCGGCAGGGGTGACGGAATCAGTAGTGTCCATGCGTTGAAGAAACTCCCGGCGCCGGTTTCGTGCAAGCGCGAAATGCGCATTGGGGGCCATAGGTTAACGCCCTGTTTACGAACTGGCCCGCCGCTTGCGTGGAAACAGGCAGGATTAACCGAGTGTTCACCATCGGGACGCGCCATGACCAAGACAGACAGCCTGCCTGCCGGAAGCTTAAGAAAACTTCCAACCCGCCGCGAAAACGTTCGCGACGATCTGGTTGCCGACTATGTCGGGCTGCTCGCCCATGATTCCACACGGGTCATGCAACTGGGTGAGAGCTGGATCGCGGCCGAGTGCGAACGTCGTGGCGCCCGGCTCGACACCGTGGACAGTCACGGCGCCGACGCGCTCGACCTGCTGGTCCTGGGTGAGGGGCTCGGCTTTTCGCTGATGGCAGAACACTGGAGCAAGGCAAGTGCGCGCCTGAAGGTCGGCGGTGTCCTGCTGATCGCCGCGTCATCACGCGGATCCGCAGCCCGGCTTTCCGACACACTTTTCATCGACCCGAACTGGGCGTTCGAGGACATGATCGGCGGCGAGGTCGCGGTTTTTCGCCGGATCCGCAAGTCGACACCCACCGCGCCTACACCCGACGTCGCAGCCCGGCCGTCCAACTCCGCCCGGGAAAAGCCGACCGGGCTCATGGCGGGCGTCATGCGAACCTTGTTCAAGGACCGTTCCGCGCCCCTCAACCGGACCCGCTAGACGCCAATGCGCGTTGTCGCAAAACTTTCATGCAAATCCAATTGAACGGTCATGCTTTCACCGTAACAGGCAGGCATGACCAACCGCCTGAATATATCCGGCTTCTCGGCCCTATCGCACCCGGTTCGGCTGGCCCTGTTCCAGACGCTCTGCCAACGTGCGCCTGACACCGTGTCGGCAGGTGAGCTCGCGAACGGGTTCGACATTCCGCCATCGACGATGACGGGGCATCTCCAGGCCCTGGAGCGTGCCGGACTCATTCGTTCGCAGCGTCGTTCGCGCTTCATGCTCTATTCGCTCGACCATGAGGGTACGCGGCAATTCCTCAAATTCCTGATCCAGGATTGCTGCGGTGACCAACCGGCACTGGTGCAGGGCATTGCCGGCGCGGCCGAAGGGGCACTCCAGGAAGCCTCATGACCTCGCGTCCACTCTCGGTGCTGGTGCTGTGTACCGGCAATTCCGCACGCTCCATTCTCGCCGAAGCCTTGCTGAACAATCTCGGCGGCGATCGCATACGCGCCCATTCAGCCGGCTCCCAGCCCAAGGGACAGGTCCATCCGGCCGCGCTCGCACTGCTCGCAGAACGAGGCTTTGATACCGGGTCCTATCGCTCCAAGAGCTGGGATGAGTTCGACGACAGCAGTTTCGACGGTCGGCTCGATGTGGTTTTCACGGTCTGCGACAGCGCCGCAGCCGAAACCTGCCCCGTCTGGCCCGGCCACCCCATGACCGTTCACTGGGGCATACCAGACCCGGCCGCGATCACCACTCCGGGCGAGGAACAGCGCCGGGCTTTCGAAACCGCCTATGATCAGCTTAAACACCGTATCGAGGCCTTTCTGGCAATCGACGATCTGGACCCGGAGCAGGACAGCCTCAAGGCCCAGCTCGAGGAAATCGGGCGCCTTTAGGGGAGAGTGTTGGAATGCTTGCGCGCGGACTTTCCGAAGCCATCGGTACATTCTTTCTGCTTGTCGCCGTCATTGGCAGCGGCATCATGGCCGAGACCCTGACGGATGATACCGCCCTCGCCCTGCTCGCAAATGCAGTCGCGACCGGCGCCGCCCTTGTTGTCCTGATAACGACGCTCGGCCCCGTCTCGGGTGCACATTTCAATCCGGCGGTCTCGGTCGTCATGTTCCTGCGCGGCAGCCTCAAGCCGAACGAGCTGGCCCTGTTCATCACCTGTCAGGTCGTCGCGGGCCTGCTCGCGGTCCTGGCAACACATTTCATGTTCGAACTGAGCCTGATCCAGATCTCGACAACCGCGCGCACAGGTCCGGCCCAATACGCCTCGGAATTCCTGGCCACATTCGGCCTGGTCTTCTTCATCCTTCTGGGCGTACGCCACAACACCACCGCCGTTCCGTGGATCGTCGGCCTCTATATCACCGGCGCCTACTGGTTCACCTCGTCAACGAGCTTCGCCAATCCCGCCGTCAGCATTGCACGCAGCTTCACCGACACCTTCTCCGGCATCAATCCGAGCCACATGCCCATGTTCATCGTCATGCAGATGCTGGGCGCGATCACCGCCTGGTGGGTCGCCCGGCCACTGACCCGCTAGTCGACATCCGTGCCGACACCGGGCATTTGCCCGCCATTGCCGCGACCGCCGCCGGGCCCGCGCCCGCCTCCGCGGCCGGCCCGCCCCTGGCCGCGCTGACCACCGGCACCGCGCGTGCGACGCTCCTGGACCAATCGGGTACATTCCGGCGTCAGGGCCCGCGCGTGCAAGGGCTCGATGACAAAGCGCGTCGCCTCGGTCTGCAATCGCGCATGGGTGTCGCGGGTAACAGCCTGTTCCAGCTGCGCCTCCAGCGCATCCGGGATCCGGTCGATGCCATAGGCGCGATCGCGTGTATTGCGGGTGTAGACACTGGCCCAGTACAGGCCGCGCTCGACCGCCTCGTTCGACCCGACCTCCCAATAGACCTGGGCCAGTTCTGCCTGGGCAGCGCCCCATCCGGCGCGGGCGGCACTTTCAAGACGCTCAAACCCTTCGGCCCGGTGTTCCGGCCGGAGAATTTCCGGCGTGTTCGGCTCATTCGCCAGACGCAACAAAGAGTAGCCCGCGAGATACTGCGCGATTTCATACCCATGCCCCTGATCCGCGACACAGCGCAGGATAGGCAGGGCCGGCTGGTACTGCCCCCCATCGACGAGGCGAGCAGCAAGGGTAAAGCCGCTGGCAGGTCCAGCAGCACCGCCAGCCGGGCCGCCACGGGCGCGGTCAGCGCGCGGGTGATCGGGTCCGGGGGTTGAACAGGCGGCCAGGGCGAACACGCTGGCCAGTAAGGTGAGGGATCGCAACACAGGAATCTCCAGAACTAAGCCCCGGAGTTCAACGCAGGAAGGCGGGTTTTCCGTCGCGCAAAAAAGAACACCCGGCCACGCGGGCCGGGTGTTCCTCAAGGCATTTGGCGTGCGCTTAGAACGGGACGCTGACACCGACAGAGACGCCGGTACGGTCGATCACTTCGCGGCCCTCTTCGGTGAAGGCGCCAACGCTCAGCGTTGCACCTGTTGCGAACTCGCGTTCGATGCTGACAGAGACCTCGTACCAGACCTCATCGACATCGATCGATTCATTCGTGCCGAAGCTGACATTCGGAGCACCCTGGAAGGAGGCCGAATACGCTTCCGTCTCGTCACCAAAGTCTGATGCGACACCGACATACAGAACCGGACGCAGACCCGCGATGTTGGTCTCGGCGCTGAAATGAGCGCCCATCCGCGCAATCAGGCTGTCAGCCGAGCGGGCGTCGATATTCACACCCGGGACGGCCTGACCGGTCGTCGCGTCGTAATCGAACTCCGTCGAAACGAGGCTTGCGGTCGGCACGATCTGATAGGCCGCGCGGGCATCGGTCAGACGATAGTCTGCAACCACACCAAAGCTGGTCGCATCCCCCTCAAGGTCAGACGCAATAACAGACGACATGCCGCCGAGAACGACGGTCCGCTGGGCATCCGTTTCACTGCTGGCGAAGCTGTAGAAGCCGGACACACCAAAACGTTCGGTCTGGTAGCCACCGAAGAGGCTGAACTGCGTCGTCGAGGTCTCGCTGGAGATGGAGTTGAGCATGCTCGGGCTATCCATGTCCGTGCTGGCCATGCCGATGGCAGCGCCAACGGACCAGCCGGAGTCGAACGTGGCTTCCAGGCCGAACAGCGAGAACTCGCCGTCCAGGTCCGTGGAGCCCGTGCCGAAGGTCAGGTCGGCATCGCCGCTGACATAACCCACTTCACCGAAAGCGCGCAGACCCGGCTGCGATGCTTCCATCTCGCCACCGTGATTGTGGCGGAACAGCATCTTCGCACCGGATGCCGCCAGCGGGCTGGCAACACCATCGGCCTGCAGCTCTGCGGACTGAACTGCAACCGCGATCTCTGCTGCGCTGGAGCCACCGCTATTGCGGATCTGCCCCATCAGGGCGGCGTTCAGCGTGTCGGCGTGAGACCGCAGCGAGCGGTCAAACATCACCGACTCAAACGGAGACAGGGATGTCAGCGCCAGGGCGAGGTCATCACCGGACAACAGGTCAAGCGGGCCAAAGATATCGGCCAGGGCTGCATAGTCGGTGTCACGCGCATCATCCAGAGCGTTGCCGAGGCTGGCCTGGAAGAGGTTGGTGTAGGTCGTCTGGGTCGAGAAGGCCTCCGCCGTCAGCTCCAGGCTCGCCTGGCCACCGGCCACGGTCACGACCGGACGCAGGACACCCGGCAGATCCATGACGCTGGCAAATCCACCAATGATGGAGTTTGCGTTCAGGAAGACATAGCTGTCACCATAGCGCGGCAGGTATCCGGCCAGCGGGTTGAACACCAGCAAACCATCCAGCGACGCATCGCCGGTGATGTTGAGCATGGACGATCCCGCGCCATCAACATTGATGACGAGCGAACCGGCGCTGGACTGAACATAGTCGCCCCAGAGATCGAGCGTGCCGGTTGCCGTTTCGGAACCCGGCAGGACCGCACCACCGATATTCCACATCGTCATGGTGTTGAGCGTGCCGGTCCCCATCAGCATGCCGCCCGTCATCATGTATTCGCGGGCATTCACGCGACCGTTGAGGTCAACGAGGCCTGCGGACTGATTGAAGGAGATCAGCGTGTTGAAGGTCCAGTCGGCGCCGATGTCAAAGCGAGCCTCGGCATTGGCAACAGTCATCGTGTCGAGCTCGACATTCATGTCCAGGGTCGTGGTCCCTGCGTTGGAAAGCGTGACGTTGAAGAAACGCGCAACGCTGGAGCTCGGATCATTGAACGTGCCGAAGGAACCAAAATGGTTATTCGGAACCCACGTGCCCGGGGCCAGGTTGGATGCAACACCGGTCACACCGTCCTGGGAGGCGGTGGCACCACCGAAATTGGCGGCGAGGTCGACATCCTGGACCTGGACATCGGTCAGCTTGATGCCGGCATCACCGTTCGGGGAAACGCTGCCATCCTGAACCTGGACATTGGTGCCCTTGCCGGTCTGGCCCGGCAGGTCGATCGTGCCGCGGAAATCGATATCCATCAGCGTGGCCGCCGTGGACAGCTCCTCGGCCGTGGCCTCCTGCGGAGCAGCCGTGGCGCGGAGTGCGTTGACCTCGGTGTCGAAGATGGTGCCGAACGCCCCATCCGCAGTCGTCATCGCGTCCAGCGCGCTCGTCGGAGCCGTCGTCGAGAGGCCGTTGACAGCATTTCCGTTCTCGTCGAGCACGAAATAGTTCGGGTCGATATCCTGCTGCCAGTGAGACGCGTCCGACCAGTTGCCATCGCCTGCAACGGCGGAAGCGTAGACCATCGGGTTCTGGGCGACGATCCAGTTCTGGTACAGGAAGAGCGGGTTGTAATAGCTGATATCGCCATAGCCGCCGTTCGGGCTGGTGAAGTTCCAACCACCGGACAGTACGCCGAGGATCAGGTTCTGACCGCCGAAATTGGAGAACAGGGCAGAGCCGGAATCGCCGCCGGCCGTGCCAGCCTCACGATCCGTCGCATCGCCCGGGAACCAGTCCATGTGGTCGCCGAACTGCACCGCGGAGGTGAAGTCAAAGGTAATCGCACCGCTGAATGGCGGGGTCGTACACGTGATGTCGTTCGGGCCGATGAAGGCCGGACCGCGCGTACAATCATTCGGGTTGCGGTCAGGGCGGTCAAAGTCCGTGTGGTACATCAGCTGGGAGCCACGGGGACCGACCAGGTCGGACCAGCTGCCCGGCGCGATGGCAAAGGTCGCAGCCAGGAAATC
>JAYZXG010000236.1:0-4727 GCA_036141435.1 Pseudomonadota bacterium
CGCAGCGAGTCGATGCGGACCCGCTCATCCTCTGCGACCAGCTCGGTCAATGCCGCGCTGAGCTGGAGGAAGATGGAGCTGTCACCACCGCCCAGATCGCGCAGCTCATTGCGCAGCAGGCGATCAACTTCGGCCGGGATCGTCGCGCGCGTAAACTGAGGATTGAGTGCGCGATACTCAGCAATGGCCGCCGCGTCGAAACGCTCGGCCTGATACTGGAAATAGAAAGCCTCGCCCAGCAGAAGACCGCAATACCCGACGACCAGGCCCGAAGCCAGGACGGCACTGGTACGCAGGGGGCGTAACAGGTCGGACCAGTCAAAGCTGGATCTCCAGCGCTCGCCGAACAGCGCTGGCAGGCCTTGCAACATTGTATCCGGCAGGCCGGAGGCGAGCCGGTCGGCGTCACCGACCGCACGGTTGTGGAAACGCTCCCCCATCAGGCCGAGGCTTGGGGAGACCGAAACCTGCCCCTCGCCGCTCGCCTGGACCAGGCTGGCGGCGATATGGGGAAACAAGCCGGGCGACACGGCACCGCCGATCGATGCGAGATCGGATCCTGCATCATCGGCATACCAGAACAGGACGTCGCCGCGCCGGTCGACCAGGCTGAGCGCAGCCTCCGGATCGGCCAGGGCCTGGGCATCCGGCAGGATGTGGACGGGGCGAATGAGGGCATCGGACAGCCGCGCCATCACCGTCTCGGCATAGGTCTTGTCGACGGCATAGATCCAGCGCTTGCCGCCGGCATCGCGCGGCCCGATGACAACTTCCGTTTCGTCCAGGCCGGCGGCCAGCTCGTCCTCGATCATGAAGGGCGCCGCCTGGCGCGCTTCAGCCTCGCTGCGCGCTGGCAGCTCAATCCTGCCGGCATGGATCCGCTCGGCCGGCAGCAGAACCAGGGTCCGCTCGACCTCTGCGTCGGTCACGGCCGACAACACGGCTTCGGCCGCAAACGCGCCGCTGTCGCTGCGTTGACCGCTCTCGCGATCCATGATGGACCACTGGCCGCTGCCATCCGGATGGATCAGGAAGACTAGATCCTGGCTCATGAAAAACTTCCGTATCGTTGGGTGAGACGACGAATTCCGCCTCGCCACTCGACCAATTCGCTCAGCCTGAAGCGCGCACCGGCATAAAGCACGTCCACCTCGATCTGGAAATACTTACTGGTCCGGCCGATCGCCTGGCGATGCTCGGTGGAGATCTCCAGCGTTTCGAACACGTCCAGCCCCCAGAACATATCCATCGTCTCAAACCCGTCCTGTGGACGCTGGATCAATATACCGTCTGCCGTCGTGCGCGAGATCTGTCCTTCGAACATGGCCACCAGAAGCGGCGCCTGGTCAAACTGGAGCGTGTTGATATTCAGGGGGCTGTTCTCGGTGACCGGATGGACGCACACGAAGGGCTCGATCTGCCCATAGATAAGCGCGGTCATGCTGGCCAGGGCCAGCATTTCCTCGGGCTCGGCCAGCAGCGTATTCCCGGTCCGGTAGCCGCGACCTGCACTGATATAGGTATCATCCTCGGCCCCGCTGAGCACCGGTCGCTGATCGCTGTCCAGCCAATCGGTAAGCTCTGCGGCAAGGCTGGCCGATTGCTGCGCCGGCAGGCCGATGGCCTGAAGCAGGGCTTCGAACCGGCGGCGCTGTTGTGGATTGGCGATCAGCAAGCCGTTGGCTTCGGCCGTGACCAGGCTGTTGAGGTTGAAACAATTGCTGGCGTCTCGCACCCGGCCGACCAATTGTCCGTCCGTGATCGGGAAAATACGCGGTCCGGTCAGCCAGTCGGCATCGGGACGCAGCGTGTCATCCGGGGCCTGCATGGCCCGCTCGATGGAAATTTCGGCGAATTCGCGGGCACCCAGCGCGTACCAGTAGGCCTGGTCACGGACCTCCAGATTGGCAGATCGCCGCATCGAGAAACGCAGATCGGTCACCAGCGACATGGCGAGCGCGCTCATCACCGCAACCAGCAGCAGGGCGCTGACAAGGGAGGCACCGCGTTCGGAAATATCAAAACGGAAGCGTTTCACGGGCGCGCCTCCGCTGTCAGAACGACAAACTCAAGATCGCCCCATTGCTGGCTGTTCAGTCGAAGCCGAACCGCGCGCGGCAGGCTGGCGCCTTCCTGTCCGGGGCGCGTCGCCAGCCGGGATTGCCAGTTGGCACCGACCAGGAAACCCAGTTCCAGGTCGTCGGCGCCATCGATCAGCACCTGTTCCGACCACCGGCTCAGCGGCGAGGCGTCGGGATGATCGGAGACACGGCGGATCAACTGGTCCTGCCGGAGAATGTACTGCACGTGCAACAGCGAGCTGCGCGCCCGGATCAATCCCGGATTGGACCGGCCGCGTCGCGTCATCGACAGGATGACATCATCACCATCCTCGGCGAACCGGTCATCAAGGCCGTTCACGTCACCGGCGAACAGGGCGGGTCGCGTCGTCCCGTCCTGCGCCCGCGAAGCGCGTTGCACGGCCTGACCGATGTCTTCGCGCAGCAGGACCCGGGCGCGGTCCAGCGCATTGATGCGCGCCAGCGCTTCGTCATTGACGTCCTGCGCGGTGATCGTCGTCGACAGCAAGGTTACGGAGATGACGCCGACCACGGCAAACACCGCCGTCGCGACGAGAATTTCGACCAGGGAGAAGCCGGCCTCGGCGTGCGTCGTGCTCATGCGCCGCTCCGCCGTCGATAGGTTTCAATCCGGGCCAGGGTCCTGTCCTCGCTGTCCGGATGTATGGTGACCACATAGTGCAAAAGCGCCGCATCGGTGGTCCGGTTGATCGCCAGGCGCCAGTCATAGTCCACACCTGCCAGCGCATAGGATCCTGCTCGATTGCCCCGATCGACCGAGATCAGCAGCTGTTCATTGAGGATGTTTTCCGCCGCCAGCATGGCGAGCGAGCGTTCCTCCAGCGCCGCCGTGTTCCTAGTTGTAGTCTGCAGCATCTGCACGACCGCAATACCGGCCACGGCCAGCACAGCGAGCGCCGCCATCATCTCGATCAGCGAGAAACCGGATTGATGTCCTGACGCTGCACGCATGGCTTACTCAATGACCTCCCAGCCGTCCTGGGCATCACCGGTCCACGACAGCTCGCGCACGGTGTCAGCACTTTCGAGACGCAGGCGGAAGGGCTCGGTCATCCCCGCCGGATCGAACCAGAACGCCGGTATAATGGCTGCCTCGTCATCCTCGCCCCGGGCGACCGCAGAGAGGATGGCATCATCAACCCGCAGGCGAGAGCCGCCGGGTAATTGATGGCCACCCAGCGCATCATTGTCACGGACCGGCCACCAGCGCCGGTCGACATAACGATAAAAGCTGTAGCGTGCGCCGTACTCCCGGACCACGACGCCCACGGGCTGGCCGGTGCTGATCGCATCCTGCTCGGCAAAGATCAGGCGCGCGAGCAGACGGTCTGCCTCGTCGTCCATCGGGTCCGAGCCCGGCTGGATCGACAGCACAACCGCCGTCGCGACGACGCCGATAATCGCCACCGCCACCAGCGTCTCGATCAGGGAGACACCCGCTTCGCTATGGGCAGGCCTGGACATCAGCCCTGCCAGTTACCGATATCCGCGTCATTGTCTTCGCCGCCCTCGCGCCCGTCAGCGCCGAGCGAATAGATGTCGAACACGCCATTCTCACCGGGATAGACATACTGGTACGGATTGCCCCAGGGGTCGTTCGGGAGGCGGCGGATATAGCCCCCTTCGCGATAATTGTCGGCGTCCCGCGGAGCGTTGACCAAGGCATCGAGGCCTTCCTCGACCGTCGGATATCGCCGCATGTCGAGACGATAGGCATCCAGCGCCTGCTCCAGCGTGGCGATGTCGGCGCGGGCTTTCTGAATCGAGGCCTGTTCGCCAAGTGGCAGGACATTCAGGACGACGATCGTCCCGAGAAGCCCGATGATGAAGACCGAAATCATGATCTCGGTCAGGGAGAAACCGGCCTCATCATCCGTCGTGTCGTCTTCGATCCGTGTCTCGTTCGGATTTTGCATTTGCGCCTCCTTAGCCCAGCGCCATGGTATTGATTTGAAGTATGGGAAGCAGGATGGACAAGACGATGGTCACCACGACCACGCCGAGCACCAGGATGATCCCCGGCTCCAGAAGGTTCAGCCCGACCGAAATCGTGCGGTCCACATCCTGGTCCAGCTGGTCCGCGCTGCGCCGGAACATCTCGCCCAGCGCGCCGGAGCGCTCGCCCGCGGCGATCATGAACAAGGACAGGGTCGGGAACCAGCCGCGATTGCGCATCGAATCCGAAAGCCCGCGTCCACTCTCTACATCCTGGATAACTTTGCCCAGCTCGTCCTTGAACGCCAGGTTTCCGGCCGCCCGGCGCGCGGCACGCAGCGCATCCGGCAACACACTGCCGGATTCGATGAGAATGCTCATCGTGCGGCAAAAACGGGCGCTTTCCGCCTGTTTCAGGAAAGAGCCCAGGGCCGGGATGCGCGCCAGAAAGGCGTCAAAGGATCGTCGTACCGGCTCCTGTCTCAGCAAGACCAGGCTCGCCACCACCACCGCGATCATGCCGACCAGCAGGAAGGGCCACCCGACCTGGAGAAACTCGGAAATCGCGATCATGGCTTGTGTCAGGCCGGGCAGGTCCATGCCCATGCCCACAAATTGCTCCGCAATGCGTGGCACGATGAAAGTCATCAGCAAGGTCACGACACCCAGGGCCACCGTGGTCAGGACCGC
>JAYZXG010000237.1:0-10136 GCA_036141435.1 Pseudomonadota bacterium
TCACGGGCGCGGCGACCTAGTGGATCCGGGCGACGTCATCGGGGCGGTCCAGCGAGAAGCTGGGACTGATGGCTGCGAAGCTCTCGCCATCTGCGATCACCATTTCATAACTGCCCTGCATGAAGCCCGACGGCGTGGAGAGCGGCGCGCCGCTGGTATAGCGAAAACGCTGGCCCGGCTCTATGACAGGCTGTTCGCCGACAACTCCGGGGCCCTGAACATGTTCCTCGCGGCCCATGGCATCGGTGATCACCCATTTGCGCGACATCAGCTGTACCGGGCGTTTGCCGTGGTTCTCGATTTCGATCGTATAGGACCAGACGAAACGTCCGGCCTCGGGCTCGGATTCGTCCTCCATATAGTCCGGCTCCACGCGGATAAGGATGTCCCGCGTGGTGGATTCATAACCCTGAAACTCTTCGTCGCTCATTCCTGCAGCGTTCATTGCGGTGAACGTCCCCACCAATTTCGCCTGCATATTCCTCCCGGAGCGGTTTCGGCTCAAGTCCCACGGTCAGCATAGCTGGACAGCAGCGATGGGATGGTGAACATGAAGCACCAACTGACTCGAAGCTTCACAATGTCTTCTCACGGAATTTTATCGGACCTGCAGCTGGCTGATCTCGTCGACCAGGGCGTGGTCATCCCACAGGAACCCCTGGCTCAGGGTCAGGTGCAGCCAGCCAGTCTTGACCTGCGTCTCGGACGCACGGCCTATCGCTTGCGCGCGAGCTTCCTGCCGGGAGCCGGGCGTACGATCCAGTCGCGCCTGACGTCGGATCTGGTGATGCATACGATCGACCTGGAAAAGGGCGCGGTGCTGGAGACGGGATGCGTCTATCTCGTGCAGTTGCTCGAAGGGTTGAAACTGCCCGCCGATATGACCGCCGCGATGAATCCCAAGAGTTCGACAGGCCGTATCGACGTCTTCACGCGTGTGATCACCGATGGTGGCGAAGCGTTTGACCAGGCGCCTGTCGGGTATGAAGGGCCGTTGTTTGCCGAAGTCTCGCCGCGGACATTTTCCATTCTCGCGCGGACCGGTGACCGTCTTGGCCAGGTCCGCTTCCGCAAGGGTGGACATCATCCGACACAGGAGCAGACGGTCAGTGTCGACCTCGAGGGATTTGACAACGGCATTGTCGGCTATCGTGCGCGCCGTCATTCGGGTCTGGTTGATCTGGCTGGTATCGGGGCGCATCCGCGGGAGCGTTTCTGGGAGCCGGTGACCGCGCCGGAGGGCCAGCTCGTGCTCGACCCGGACGAGTTCTACATCCTGGCGTCCCGGGAGTCTGTCACCATCCCGATGAATGAGGCTGCCGAAATGGCGCCCATCGCTCCGGAGATCGGCGAGTTCCGCGCGCACTATGCCGGCTTCTTTGACCCGGGTTTCGGTGTCAGCGAGGCCGGTGGAAAAGGGTCGCGCGCCGTGCTCGAAGTCCGCGGTCGGGACGTGCCTTTTATCCTGGAGCACGGTCAGCCCATCGCCCGCCTGGTGCACGAGCCGATGCTGGAAGCGCCGGCCATCGCATACGGTCAGGTCGCGTCGAACTATCAGGCGCAGGGGCTCAAGCTCTCCAAGTTCTTCCGCTAGGCGCGCGGGCGCTTGCGCTCATATTGTATGAATTTACGCGGCTCTTCAGGAATTCCCGAAGAATGTGTGTTTCGATCACGCCAACAAAACCAATAAGGCGTGTGTATGGGGATCGAAGTCAGCTCACTCGAGGTTCGCGGTGTGTCATTGGTGAAGCTTACCGGAGAGGTCGCGCGGACCGATCTGGGCGCCTCGCTGATGGTGATAGAGAAGTTCGTTCAGAGCGGCGAGCTGCGCGCGGTTATCGTTGATGCCCGGGACGTTGTCATGTTGCAGCGCAGGGCGCTGCCAGCCGGTTTTCCCGTGGCCTATATCGCCCCGCCCGGTTTCCACGAACATCGCAGCGAAGGGGTCGCGGAGGCCGCGCGCGAGTGGTCCAGCAATCTCAAAATCACTGAAGCACTCGAAGACGCGACCGGTTGGGTGAGCGCCCAGCTTGCCAAGCGGACGCTCATCAACAACCGGTCCTAGACCTACTTGCCGCCCGGATTGTAGCCGAGCTGGATCTCGGAGATCATCAGCGTGGTCGAGGCCTGGCTGGATCCGTAGGTTCCGACATAAATGTCGTAGGTGCCATTTGTGCCGGAGTTGAAGCTCAGGCCGGCATCCGTCCCCAGCGCATCATCGGAACAGAACCAGCGGCCATCGGGAGCGTTGATCGCCAGCGTCGTGTCCGCCGAGCCTTCGGTATAAATGTGTACGGTGCCATAGCCGTTATACGTCATCTGCACGGAGGGTGCGCCGGTGACGTAGCCGCGGCAATCCGAGGAGATGTTCTCCGAGGCGCGCAGCGGGCCGCCCGCTGTCAGCGGAATGCGATACGGATCCGGCAGGAAGCCGCCATTGAGGCTGAAGGTCGAGTAGATGGCGGGCCGGGAAATGTCGACACGCCCGCTCCGCGGAGGCTGGACATTGGCGGACTCTCGCGTGTGTTCGCGCAGCTCGGAAATGAACAGTGTGGCGGGAACACCGGTGCCCTGGGAATAGGTGCCGACCCAGATGTCATAGCGGCCGGACGGCGGATTGGACCAGTAGAGCAGCGGGTTCAGCGGCTCGTCGCCGCCATCATCATCGCAGTACCAGTTACCGTTCGGACCGTTCACAACCAGCGTCGTGTCCCGGTCGGCGTCGACATTGATGAACAGGTCCTGGCCGCCGGCCGTGTAGTAGAGTGAGTAGTCCGGCGCGTTGGCGATATAGCCCCGGCAGTCACGGAACCGGTCTTGTGCGCGGATGGCGCCACCCGCGGTCAGATTGCGGATGTGCGGGTCGGGCAGGAAGCCGGCGCGCAGTGTCACGGACCCGAAACTGGGCGGCAGGCTGTAGTTCTGAGCCTGGCTTGCCGATGTTGCCATGACCAGTACGGCTGCACTGGATGCGAGAGTGAGTAGGACAGATTTTCGCATGATTTCCCCCTGATATCGCAGAAAGCGAATACGCCTCAGACAAGAATCGAGCCTAACGCAGCTGGTTCTGTCTTGCCACGAAAATCGTCTAGCGGGGGTTGCGTTCCAGATTAATGCCCATGTGTGCAGCAAGGCTTGCCAGCATGAACAGCACCAGCACCGCCGCAGCAATGGCGACGGGTGTCCAGGCGATCATGCGCGGACCTTTCTCCGGCTGGGCCGGGCGGCTGCTCTGCCAGCGCGCCAGCAGGAATACGCCCACGCCCAGTGCGAGCAAAATCAAGGTTGGCGTCAATCCCAGATACATCAGTTGTCGTCCACAAGGCCATGTTCCGTCTTGTCCCAGAAATAGGGGTTGAAGGCGAGTTGCCACAAGGCTCGAAGTGCAGATGCGGTCAGCAGCGGCCAGTAGAGCGGCATGGAGACAAGGTCCGTTATGCGGGCCTGCCATCCCATCCGGCGCATGCCGAGCCAGGCCGTGGCGGCTGCGGCGCCATAACCGACCAGCGTGAACAGGTAGAAGGGCCAGAGCAGCACCAGGGTGTCCGGCCGAGCCAGTGCGAGCCAGAGCGAATAGGCGCTGAAGGGCAGGTGTAGCAGGGCGGCGATTACTGCAGCGCCAAGCGTCAGACAGAGCCCCGGCCAGTGCGGGGAGCGACCCGCGTTGTCAGCGCGCCGGGCATGCACGGCAAAGGTCTGTATATAGCCCTTGATCCAGCGCGTGCGTTGCAGGAACCAGGGGTGGATGCGAAAGGGGGCTTCTTCCAGGGTCACCGCGTCGATGAGGTCGCAACGATAGCCGGCCCGGTGCAGTCGGAACCCCAGATCGGCATCTTCGGTGACATTGTGAGCGTCCCAGGCGCCCACCCGGCGCAGGGCGTCCGCGCGAAAGAAATTGCTCGTCCCACCGAGGGGCAGTGGCCAGCCGAGACGCGCATAAAAGGGCAGCATCACGCGGAAGTGCGCGGCATATTCCAGCGCGAATTGCCGCGTCAACCAGTTCTGGTTCCGGTTGTACCAGTTCAGCGGGGCCTGGACGCAGGCCAGGTCCGGCCCGCCGGCCTCGAAGGCTGCGGCCGCCGCCAGCAACTGACCGGGGTCGGGACGGTCTTCGGCATCGTAGACCCCGACCAGCTCGCCCCGCGCATGTCGCAGTGCATAGTTCAGTGCGCGCGGCTTGGTCTGGGGCGTCCCGGCCGGCGTCGCGAGCACGTCCAGCCGCAGCGGCCCCGTATAGGCTCGGGCGGCCGCCAGCGTCTCGATATCCCCCTCTTCCAGGGCGAGCAGGAACTCGACCCGGTCCGGCGGGTATTCCAGCTTTTCAAGCCGGGCCAGAAGGTCGGGCAGGATGCGCGCCTCGTTATAGGCGGCAATAATCACGCTGATGAAAGGCCGGAGGGTTTTCGCACTGAAACTCGGTGGAGATCGGGGTGGCATGGGGGCGCCCAGCGCGAGCAGCCGCAGGACAATCGAGCTGGCAAAGAACAGCGCCGCCATCCCGAGCAGGAGGGCGCGCAGCCCGGGAACCAGATCCAGCCATCCAGCAAGCCCCGCGGCCAGCAGGACCACCAGCACAGCGAGCTGCAGACGCGTCAGGCCGCTGCTGGCACTGCGTCCGGGCCGCAGGCGTCCGAATTGATGGCTCGCCTCGCGCGCCCACAACCGGTGACGCAGCGCCGGCCGGGGTTGAGGATCGTCCTCGTCTCGCGCTGGATCCGCCATGGCCTGTCCCTCGATCGAGGGAATAATGGCATTGATGCAACCAGAGAGCGAGTCTTATTCTTCGGCCGCGTCGAGGCATCGATCGGTCTGATCGCCATCGGCGCCGAAATGCCAGTAAATCCCTCCGGCCTCGTCGGATGTTTCGCTCAGCGCACTGTGCCGAAGGGCCGGATCGCTGATCCCGCGCCGCAGGATACAACTCATGTCATCGATGATCGGCGTGCGTTCCATGTAGTCGGAATGCCCCAGTCGTGCACGCCGCAGCAAATAGCGCGTCGCGAAGCCGAAGAAGGAGAAACGCTCCCGGGTCATGTCGATCGTGTGCGGCAGGGTTTGCGATGAGCCGACCGCAAACCCGAAAACCGGCGGGTGGGTGTTGCGCGAGAAGAAACCGATCCGCGACTTGATATCCCGATCCTCGCGATCACGAGAGGGAAACAGGTTGCGCAGAAGCTGCGAGCTGGCGACGGCAACATCACTGCCTGATGTGTACAGCGTCACGCTTTCCATATTATCCGCTGCGGGAGAGACCCATTCCACGAACAGGTTGCGGTCCAGGTCGCCGGAGGCAAAGAACACATGGTTCAGCGCAAAATCCGGGTCCTCGAGCACCAGCCGGTTCAGGGCCTGGGCGAAGACGCGTGTGCCCATCGAGTGGGCGATGACATTTATGTCCGCGCCGGGAACAGAATTCCTGACGAGCTGGAGAAAGTCGACCAGCCCATCCACGCTGAGATCCGCGTCATCCATGTCGGACAGGTAGTGCAAGACGCTGCCATTGGCCGGCCAGGAATAGAAGAAGACCGGACCCGGAAAATCCAGGTCATACTTGATCTGTGCGGCTCGGAAGGCGGCATCGCGGAAGCGGACATTGAAACCGTGAATGAAGACGATGACCTGGTTATCGAACTCACCGTCCAGCTGGCCGACCGCATCGGCCAGCATGTCGGAGGCCAGAGCCGAGAAATCGTTTTCGTCGAGGGCTTCATAGTTCCAGACGGAAAACAGACGCCGCCGCTGTCGGTCTGTCACCCGTATCGCATCCCGCGGGACCGCATTGATGCGATCGCCGCGCTGGCGACTGTCCGGCACGGTGACCGTCAGCAGGCCGAGATGGCAGTAGCGCGCGCCGACGGCGACGCGGCCGGGTTCGCACGTGGGATCAGGCCGAACCGTGAAAGCTTCCTGGTCGTCGAGGCGCTCCCCGAAATCGGTCTGGGCTTCCCGGTTGGTGCCATAGAGCAGGGTGATACAGGTATATCCGCTGCCGGAGGCCGCATCGCCTTCACCGCGGCTGTAACATTCATCGGACAGGTATTGTTCGTGGGGTGATGCGCTGCCGCCACCGGAACCGATGGAGCCGATCGAGCCAAAGCCGATCGTCCCGGTGCCCGTGCCGCCACCGCCCTGGCCAGAGCCACTCACGCCCAGACCGCCATCCCCGTTGTCGCCGGTGTCATCGCCGAAAAGCGCGTCGATTTCCTCATCCGTCATGTCGCCAAACGGTGAGTCCGTCGCGTCTTCGTCGTTCGCATCCGGCCTCGACTGCGGCGGCGGTGAGGGCGGTGGTGTTGCGGCGGTCTGGGGTTGTGGCGCGATGGACTGGCACGCCCCCAGGCTGGCGCTGAATGCGATGATCAGGATGAGTGCAAGCTGGCGCATCCGCGTCCCCCAACGTCTGGCTCCGCGGAAAAGCTTAGCGCAGCAGGTGAAAGGATCGCAAGAATTACGCCTTGGGATTGAAAACCTGTACAAGGCGCGGCGCCTCGAACGGCTCATCGTCGAAGAGATAGGCTGCAGCCGCTGCGGTCGGGTAACCGGCCGGGAGCTCCCGGGACTTGCCGGCGGTCATGGCCAGTTTGTGCGCAAAGCCGCCGATGCCGGGATTGTGGCCGACGACCAGGATGCGGTCCTGGCGCGAAAACCCGTCGAGCACGGCGCGTTCGAGCATCTCCGTGCTGGCGTGATAGAGCGCCATGGGATCATCGAGAACCGGATTGCCCAGCGCGGGCAGCAGCCGGTCATAGGTCTGGCGGGTGCGCCAGGCCGGGGACACTAGGGCCAGGTCGACCTCCAGCCCGGCCGCGGCGAGGATCTCGCCGGCGCGAGCGCTGTCATCCCGACCGCGCTGGGTCAGGCCACGCTGGAAATCATCTTCCGCTTCAAGCCGGTCGACAGCCTTGGCGTGGCGCATCAGGATCAACAGCTTGGACATGGTGGCCTTCCTTAAAACTCGCAAATCTCACGTCGCCCCCTTGTATTCAACGCGGCGGAGGCGCACCTAGGTCTACGCTGATTTTTACCCCTCGCAAACGCAAGGAGAGCATGATGGGTCTCTTGTTAGGCGATACCGCCCCGAACTTCGATATCGCGACCAATGAAGGCGATATCAATTTCCACGAATGGATTGGTGATAACTGGGTGGTGTTCTTCTCTCACCCGGCCGATTACACCCCGGTCTGCACGACCGAGCTGGGCTATACGGCCAAGCTGAAGGACGAATTTGCCAAGCGCAATGCGAAGGCCATTGCCCTGTCTGTCGACAGCGTTGAAGACCATAATGGCTGGATTAAGGATATCGAGGAAACGCAGAATGTTTCCATGAACTTCCCGATCATCGCCGATGTCGATCGCACGGTTGCGGGCCTCTACCAGATGATCCACCCGAATGCAGACCCGAAAGTCACGGTGCGCTCCGTCTATGTGATCGACCCGAACAAGAAGATCCGTGCGACGTTCACCTATCCTCCGAGCGCTGGACGGAATTTCGACGAGGTCCTGCGTCTGCTCGACAGCTTGCAGCTGACGGATCAGTACAAGGTGGCGACGCCGGTCAACTGGACGGATGGCGATGATGTCATCGTTGTTCCGTCGATTTCCGACGAGGAAGCCGACACGCTTTTCCCGGCCGGTTACAACAAGATCAAGCCGTATCTGCGTGTGACGAAACAGCCGAACAAACTGTCCTGATCGCCATAAGAGTTGTTTTAAAACAACTGCATGTGGAAAGGGGTCGCCTGCGCGGCCCCTTTTTGTTTGTGCTCATATGTAAAGTGAGCTTGACGTAAAGGGTGTTTTACACCACTTTGTAAAGGACACTTTACTTGAATGGAGGATGTGGAGATGACATTTCGCGACTGGTTCAATGATCTCGGAGACGCCGGTGAGCCGCCGACGCTCGTTTCGATCCTGTTGTTTGCTGCCGTTTTCCTGCCGACGATCTTTCTTGTCGGCATGGCCGGTCCGATGCTTGACCAGATCCGATATGTCGTGAGCGGACTGAGTGCGGAAATGAAGGCCGCAGCCTTGAGCGTGTTCATTCTGGGCATGATGGCGCTGGCGCGGATCTTCAGCCTCGTCTTTCGTCGCCAGGCATGAGCCAGCTCTCACGCGCGCAACGGGTCAGCCGGCGATATTTCTGGCGGACCCTCGTCGCGATTCTCGCGTTCACCGCAGCGGTTGTCGCGATCGACAAGCTTGTTGACCCATCTCGCAATGAGTGGTCGGCGCTCGCCGCCTGGCCGCTGGTTCTGCTGACCTGTCTGCCGCTTTTCGTCTACGGCTATGAAGTCGTGCGCTATGTGCGCAACATCGATGAGATGCTGGCGCGCATGCAGGTTCGTGCGGCGGCATTTGCTGCGCTGGTCCTGTTGCTGGCCGGGGCGGTGATGGGGGTTGCGGAGGTCTATGGGCTGATGGAGCCGCTCAACATGACCATGCTCCTGCCCATCGCGGCCGTTGCGCATTCGATTGCGTCCCTGGTTCAACAGGCGCAAGTCCGATGAAGAACCGCTTGCGTGAATTGCGGGCAGAGCAGGGGTGGTCGCAACAGGCGCTGGCCGATCATCTTGATGTCTCGCGCCAGACCATCAATGCGCTGGAAACCGGCAAGTACGACCCCTCCCTGCCGCTGGCTTTCAAGATCGGCCGGGTGTTCAAGCTGAAAATCGAAGACATCTTCGATGACGAAGTTTGAATGCATTCGCGGGCCAGGAAGCAGGAGCGGGCCTGGAAACAGAAGCGGGGAGGTGCGCTGGGGGCATCACCTCCCCGCGTGAGACCGGCCCTGGGGTTCGGGGGGGAAGGGGCCGGCTCGGGGTACATGCGTTGCGGACCGGCGCTTCTTCCGGTCCGACAAGGCTTCAACGTGGCCCGCGCGCATTTCCGTCGCGGAAGACTGCAGTGGGCTATCGCTCGCCTGGCCAGTAGAACTCCGTGGCCTCGATATCGCGCTTGAGGCGTTTCAACAGGCCATGGTGCGGGTGAATGTAAAGCTGGCCCTTGCGCGGCCCCGATGCCCAGCGAAAACGCTGGGGCCAGATCCAGCCGCCATCCTTGCCCAGGGTCGGGCGCGCAACAAAATCATAGATATGCTCGAGTATGTGCATCTGAACAGCATTGCTGGGTGATATATTTTCCCGCAGCTCGGAATAGACCTTGTCCCAGGGGCGCCCGACCTGTTTGCCGAGGTAACGCCTGAGGGGCGCCAGGTTCTCGTTGAGGTCTTTTGTGCGGGTGCCATTCGTAACGCGCTGACGGCGAATGCCGATGCGGGACGGCTGGTTCTCTCCATCCTGCTTGATCTTCATGCGGTTCAGCTTGCGGGTCCGCCACCCACAGCGGGGGCGTTCCACGATGACCTTGTTCATGTCCTTGCGCATTTTCGCCTCCTGCGGTGGCGGGCAGGGCCGTAGCCCTACCCCTTCACACAAACCACCTGTTTGAGCGTGTGGACGATGTCCACCAGCTCGGACTGGGCCGCCATCACCGCGTCGATGTCCTTGTAGGCCATCGGCGTTTCATCGATGACGCCGGCATCTTTCCGGCATTCAACGCCCTCCGTCGCCTTGCGGTGATCAGAGAGGGTGAAGGCCTGTTTGGCCGCCGACCGGGACATCACCCGGCCTGCACCGTGCGAGCATGAGCAGAAGCTGTCTGCGGCGCCCTTTCCACGCACGATGAAGGAGCGTGCACCCATCGACCCCGGAATGATGCCGAGCTCGCCCTCGCGCGCGGATACAGCCCCCTTCCGGGTCAGCCAGACATCCGCGCCAAAGTGGTGCTCCTGCTCCACATAATTGTGGTGACAGTTCACCGCCGCCTTGTCCGTCTTGAACCGGCCGAGCGTCTTGC
This sequence comes from Pseudomonadota bacterium, assembly GCA_036141435.1. Lineage (GTDB taxonomy): Bacteria > Pseudomonadota > Alphaproteobacteria > Caulobacterales > Maricaulaceae > Maricaulis. The sequence goes on from JAYZXG010000237.1 coordinate 9,856, forward strand.
GAAGCGCCATCAGCGTCCGCTCCATCATCGCTTCGCGGTTCTCGCGGGCATAATCCTGGGCCCAGCCCACCGCCTCGACATAGTCGTCGAACAGGTCTTCGCCCTCCAGGAAGAAGGCGAGGTCCTTGTCCGGCACGTGGAAGTCGAGCACACGCCGGGCCAGCTCCTCCCGCGCACGGGAGATAAAGTATTGCCCGATCATGTTACCGGTTCCGCGAGAGCCGGAGTGCAGCATCACCCAGACACGGTCAGCTTCATCCAGGCACAGCTCGATGAAGTGG
>JAYZXG010000238.1:0-9728 GCA_036141435.1 Pseudomonadota bacterium
AAATATGTGGTTAATTGTGGGGTGGCTGCGTCAGCCTGTCGCGATCACGCGGCCAGCGACGGCTGCACATAGGGGCCATGATCCAGAAAGGACATGAAATCACGGGGGAATTCCCCGTTCTGAGCCCGGATGAGGTCCGCATATTCCACCAGGTTTTGAAGGAATTGTTCGTGCAGGGTCCGGATCATGCCCAGCTGACGTGCGCCCTGTTCACTCAGATCCGTTTCGAATACCTCGAACATGGCCTCATAGGTGCACACGAGATCATTCAGCAGCATCAGGATGCGCGGGCTGTCGCCCCCATAATCCTGGGCCAGACGAAGCTGGATCATGATTTTCTCGGCGTCAGCTGCCCGAACCGGTGTGCGGGTGTAGGTCGCTACCGAATTTGCCATAATGACACTCGCCCCATCCTGACTTTAACCAAGTTCGAGGATTGGGTGTAAGCAGAGTGATTGCCACGTATTAAATAATATTGCTGACCGACGATCCGGCTCAGCCAAACAGGGCGTCGATATCAGCCTGTACGGATTCGTCTTCGTAATCCGCCTCGGCCTCTTCCTGGCCATTGATGGCGCCGGAGGCCGCCGCGATGAGCGGTTTTATGTCTTCTGTCGCCATCCGGGCAACTTCATTGCAGATTTCCGGGCTCTGGCTGGCGCGCAGGAAATCCTGGGCCCGCAGCACCTCTTCATCGATCTGGAGGATGAGGGTTTCCAGGTGCACGCGAACACTGCGGGGCGCCGCCTCGTAGGCGAGGACAGCAAGATCGCGATCCTTGAACGCGGACATCTCGAAGTGTTCGGTATAGCTGGCAGGTTTCCACTCCAGGACGTCTTCTGCGCAATCGCGCATGTCCGGCAGCATCTCCATCAGCATGACGACTTCATTGAAGTGATTGAGATAGTCCGTCGCGAGCCCGGTGACCGGGTTGATGTTGGCCGCACGCAAGGCGTCGGGTGCGAGAACACCCTCACCAAATACTGCGCCGTTTCCGGCGTTGGAAGCCAAGCCACCCATCTCCATGGGGAGTTGTCTTAAACCAACATCCTTTCAGAAGAATTATCCTATTCAAACGCGCCGCAGATCTGGCCTAGCGATGTTCTTCCTCGCTGATCTCGGCCAGCGCCTTGGCATAGGCCGCCTGGGCATCGGCCTTGGTGATCCAGCCGATGACAGCCTCCTCGGCGCCTCTCCGGCGGACGGCGGCACCCTCGAGCTGTTCTGCATCCATGACCCCCATCGCCTTGCCCAGGGTGTCGTCCTCATACAGACAGATCTCGTCCTTGAGCTGGTCGGTGGTCCAGTCACCCAGCGGCATCATGAATTCGCGCACACGGACCATCTGCAGGACAAGGCGGCTGGAGCCACCGGAAATATCGTAACCGCGTCGCATGACCTGTTTCTGGAACAGGGAACCGCCTTGTGCCGACTGGGTCAGCACCGTGGCGAGCGACACAGCGACCAGCACGGCCACGGACGCTTCGTAACTGGAGGTGAGTTCAAAAACGATCAGGGTGGTCGACAGGGGGGCACCCAGGACGGCTCCCGCGACCGCACCCATGCCGATCACGGCGAAAAACCCGGCCCCGGCGGTCTGGCCGCCCAGCAGGCTCACCATGACGAGGCCGAACGCCGAGCCCAGCATTGCGCCCAGATACATGGAGGGAGAGAAAACGCCGCCTGCGAATCGGAAGGCGAGGGTGATGTGGGTCGCCAGGGTCTTCAGAATCAGCAGGACGATGAGCTCGCCGAAGACATAGCGTGTGGCCAGTGCGTTGGACGTTGGCTCATAGCCCACGCCGAGCACTTCAGGCGCAAAAATCGCGATCAAACCGACGAGCAGACCCCCGGGAACGGGAAGGCTCCACAGGGGAATGCTGAACCGCCGCGCGAGGCGTTCGACATAGCCACCGCCATGCATCACCCCGCGATTGAACAGGACCGCGAGCCCGGCCGCCGCCAGCCCCAGCAGCGCCGCTGCAGGAAAGTCCCAGACATGGGTCTGGTGCATGGCCAGGAAGCCGAAAATCTGGTCCTGGCCGAGGTGGTGACGCACAACGAGCGCACCCACCACGCTCGACACGGCGACGGGAGCAATGGAGCGCAAGGCATAGTGACCCAGGATGACCTCGAACGCGAACAGCGCCCCGGCGACCGGAGCATTGAAGCTGGCCGAAACCGCTGCTGCGGCGCCGCAGGCCAGCAGGATGCGGCTGCCACGCGCGTTCAATCCGACGAGACGCGAGATCAGCGAGGCAAAAGTGCCTCCCAGATGGACGGCCGGACCTTCCCGGCCCGCACTTCCCCCACCGCCGAGGGAAATCGCAGCCATGAGCGCCGAATACAGCCCCGATTTGAGCTCGATCTGGCCTTTGCCGACAGCACGGGCCTCGATCACATCGGGCACTCCGCGCGAGCGGAAATTCTTCAACAGGCCCAGCCGGTCGCCGATCAGCAGCATGAACGCAATGACAAAGCCGGTAATGACGGGGATGGACCAGCGCCGCCAGACCGGCCAGTCCGCAGCGGTGCTGGCCAGGGTTTCTTCGGTGACACCGAACGCGAATTGTTCGACCAGCCCGATCCCAAGGCGCAGACCCAGGGTCGCATAGCCGGCCACGAGGCCGACGAGCAGGCCCATCAGCCAGAGTGCGGGACCGCGACCATCGCGAAAGCCCCCGACCAGGCGCTCGAGCGGACTGGATGAAGATGAATCAGACACGTGCCAGCATTGTCCTGCGTCGCGGTCTGAGACAAGCGATCAAAAGAAAAGGCCCGGTACAAGACCGGGCCAGTGGGGAGCAAACACTGTGTTTGCTGATCAGTTGTCGCGCTGGCGCGTTGGTGCCCGCGCCGGGCGGCGGGTCCGCGCGGGCGGTGCCGTGTCCGCTTGTTGGGTGGACGTCGCCCGGCGCGCCCGGTTGGGTGCAGGAGCCGCCAGTGTATTGGCGCCTGCAACGGTGCCGATGACATCGCGGATGTCGTCATCACCCTGATAGAAAATGTTGATGGCAACGGGATAGGTCTGGAAGCCGGCCCGCAGATAGGTGTTGTCACCGATGGTGCGCATGCATTCGCCGACCACGTTGAGGTTCAGCTGGGTATTGAATACGTCATCCTGGCGCAGGAAATCCGCCTGCGACCCGGCACCATTATCGACATAGGTCTGCAGTCGGTCCTCGACATAGTCGACCGGGTTCCAGACGAAATTGACGAGACCGCTTTTCTGCTGCGGAAGCTCCATCTCCATGTCGAGCGCGAAGTTGGCGGAGCGGTACTGGTCGGAATAGCCCTGTTCATCGCTTTTCCAGAACGCGAACATGTCTTGGACGCCGATACCTTCGCCGGTCGCGTGAAGATGCAATTGCGTGCCAAAGCTGGCGCGGACGGAATGGGCGCGGGCGTAATTGCCCGGGCCGTACATCGTGCATTCCAGACGGCCGGAGATTTCAAATTCCGGATTGGCCGAGACAACGCGCAGGTCACGGTCGGCCGGATCCGTGCTGTTGGCGACATTGCGAACGGTGATGTTGATCATCGGAATGTTGGATTGAACGGCGACGAAGTCGATGCCGTCCGAATAGTCCGATGACTGGGCGAGGGCCGGCGCGCCCAAGAGGGCGGTCGCGACGCCGGCGACGAGGTAAGTGGTGAAGCGGTGCATGATCCCTGTGTCTCCCTGTAACCGCTGCGGTCCCTCAGCGTTCGCGGTGTTGATGACCCGGGTTTTCGCAGGAAGTTGAGAGTGCGAGGAGTTGCACCAGCGCACAGCGCGGCACACGGGGGTTGCATTTTGGTGCACACAAGTTGCACGGAAAAAATGATGTGAATCCAGTTCACTGGCCGGCATATTGGCGGCGACAGAGTGCGGGCCTGCAACCCGGACCGGTCGGCTATCCGCGCAACGCCCGCAATACCCAGACCCGGGTGGAAGAGGCCAGCGGCTCCACACCACGATGGGCATCGATCTCGCCGATCAGGCTGGCAAGGGACTGTCCCCGTTCCGCGGCGATGGTATCGAGTACCTCCCAGAACTCGCTCTCGAGCGACAGGCTGGTGCGGTGTCCGGACAGTGAAATGGAGCGCTTGGTCAGGGGCATGGTTCTAGAAAGCCAAGCTCGCCGGTTGCGTCAAGCTTTCGCCGGCGTGTCCGCATCCCTAAATAGACACCGGAGGAGATCAAGATGCGATCATTCGAGCAGATACGTGAGCTGGCGCTGGGGCATCACCCAGATCTGGATGAGCGCCTGACGGAATATTACACCCCGCGCAGCCGGGACGAGATCCGGGCGGTGTCGGATGACCGCTGGCTTGCGGAGATGACCAAGCGGGTCTTCCAGTCCGGATTTGTGTGGAAGGTCATCGAAGCCAAGTGGGACGGGTTCGAGCAAGCCTTTGACGGTTTCGATCCGGTTCGTGTCGGCTTTTACACGGACGAGGACGTCGAGCGTCTGGTCAGCGACACGCGCATTGTTCGCAATGGCCAGAAGATCATGGCGACCATCGAGAACGCGCAGATGATCCAGGATGTGGCGGCCGAGCATGGCTCATTTGGTGCCTTCCTGGCGGACTGGCCCGTCGACGACCAGATCGGTCTGCAGGATTTCCTGGGCAAGAAGGGCTCTCGTCTCGGTGGCATGACAGGGCAGTACGTCCTGCGTTTTTCAGGCTGGGACGCATTCATCCTGTCGGGCGACGTGGTCGCGGCCCTCATACGGGAGGGCGTGATCGACAAGGCACCCACCTCGAAGGCAGCCAAGGCCGCTGTCCAGGCCGCTTTCAACCGCTGGCGTGAGGAGAGCGGGCAGCCACAGGCCATGATCAGTCGCACGCTGGCGATGAGCATCGGTTAAACACTTGCTTACCCAGATATGTATATTGGTATGCAGATTTGAGCGAAATGGTTCAAACCTGTTCCACGGAAGACTGGCTGTAGAGTTATGCGTCGTTGGCACAAGCCGATACCCCTGACCAAACTCCACGCGGGACGTGTCCCTGACACGCCCGGGGTCTTCGTGTTGCTTGAGGATGAAGCCAATCTGGCGTCGGTGTTGAAAATTTCGCCGGCGCGTTCGCTCAAGCGCTCCTTCGAGCGCGAGCTTGATCCCCCGGCCGGCTATCAGCCAGCCTATCCCTCGGCGCTGATGTATTTCGAGACCTGGTCGGAAGTGGCCGAAGCCGAACGCTTGTTGAGTGAATACAAGCGGCGTCACGGTCGTAACCCGGCGCTCAATTCTCCGTATTAGGCGTTTCCCCGTCCTTGTCGTCGGCGGCGAGTTTCCTGGCTTCTAGTTCGCGGAGGAGGCGCTGTCGCTCCAGCTGAACCGGTTCGCGCAGGGCCTTCGGCGTGCCGTGTTCCACCCGGTTGGCCTCGGCCTGTCTGGCCTTGTCCTCGCGCTGCTTGCGCTTGCGAAACTGTCGGAGGTTGACGGGTTTGGAGGTCATGGGAAGCATCATACAGGAAAGCCGGGCTAAGACAGCCCGGCTTTCAAGCAAAACGACAAGGCACAAGCCTAGGCCTTTGGTCCGATCATCTGTTCCGGACGGACAATCGCGTCGAACTGTTCCTCGGTGACAAAGCCCAGCTTGACGGCTTCCTCGCGCAGCGTGGTGCCGTTCTTGTGCGCCGTCTTGGCGACGATGGTGGCATTGTCATAGCCGATGGTGGAGTTGAGCGCCGTGACCAGCATCAAAGAGCGCTCCATCAGCGCCTTGATATTGTCCTCGCGGGCCTTGATGCCGACCACGCACTTCTCGGTGAAGGTCCTGGCCGCATCGGCGAGGATGCGCACGGACTGCAGCACGTTGAAAATGATCACCGGCTTGAAGACGTTGAGCTCGAAATGGCCCTGGCTGCCCGCCATCGAGACCGTGGTGTTGTTGCCCATAACCTGGGTGCAGACCATGGTCATGGCTTCACACTGGGTCGGATTGACCTTGCCCGGCATGATGGAGGAACCCGGCTCGTTTTCCGGCAGGGCGATCTCGCCCAGACCCGAGCGCGGGCCGGAGCCCAGCAGGCGGATGTCATTGGCGATCTTGAACAGGGACACAGCTGCAGAGTTGAGCGCGCCGTGCGCCTCGACGAGGGCATCCTTGGTGGCCAACGCCTCGAACTTGTTCGGCGCCGTGACAAAGCCCAGCTTGGTCAGGCTGGCAACTTCCTCGGCAAAGGCTTCGGCATAACCCGGCTTGGTGTTGAGGCCGGTCCCCACAGCCGTGCCGCCCATCGCCAGTTCCAGCAGCGCCGGCAGGGTCGCTTCCACGCGGCGGATGGCGTTCTTGACCATGGCGGTATAGCCGGAAAACTCCTGGCCCAGCGTCAGCGGCGTGGCGTCCTGGAGGTGGGTCCGGCCGATCTTGATGATGTCCTTGAAGGCGTTCTGCTTGTCATTGAGCGCATTGTGCAGCTCCTGCAGAGCCGGGATCAGGGCGTGGGAGATTTCCTCGGCCGCAGCGATGTGCATCGCGGTCGGGAAGGTGTCGTTGGAGCTCTGCGAACGGTTGACGTGATCGTTCGGGTGAACCGGGTCCTTGGATCCGACGACGCCGCCCAGGATCTGGATGGCGCGGTTGGAGACGACCTCATTGGTGTTCATGTTGGACTGGGTGCCGGAGCCGGTCTGCCAGACGGATAGCGGGAAGTGATCGTTCAGCTTGCCTTCGGCGACTTCCAGCGCAGCCTGGGCAATGGCATCGGCCAGTTCCGGTTCCAGATTGTCCAGCCGCTTGTTGGCCAGGGCCGCGGAGCGCTTGACGATGCCCAGCGCGCGGATCAGGGGCACCGGCATGGTTTCCGTGCCGATCGGGAAATTGATCAGGGAGCGGGCCGTCTGGGCGCCGAAGAGTTTATCGGCCGGGACTTCCAGGGGACCAAAGCTGTCGGTTTCTGTGCGCATCTCGCTCATGAGGGGAGGCTCCTTGCAGCGCGGCTAACGCTGTTCGATGATGGTGAACTTCGATTCGGACGTGTATCACTCAGGCATGACGGATCAAGACGCATGTGCGCATCGCCATGGGGGGCAAGCGCAAAACTGGATCGGGCGAGGGAAGGTTCAGGCCGCTATGACCGGTGATGAGCTCAATCTGCGCGTGGACGCTCTGACCACGCAGACACGGCGCTTCAAGGCGTTGATCGGGGATTTCTTCCGCCTCGAATTCAAGCGCGTGCGCCCGAAATGGGGGCCTTATGAGGTCGTTATCCAGATTGAGCGCTGCGAAAACTCTCCCGTCCATGATGTCGACAATGTCGCCAAGGCGGTGCTCGATGCACTCACCGGTGTTGTTTTCCACGATGACAGCCAGGTTGAACGTCTGCTGGTGACCAAGGTGATGGGAGAGCGCCCGCGGATTGCGGTTACGGCTCGACCGATGGCCAAGGCGAAAGTCTCCGAAATCGCCTGATTTTCGCTAGGCAGGATCACGGATTGATCTAGACTGGCGGCAGTTTCAGGGGGACGACATGAAGTATCTCGCATCCATCTCTCTCGGCCTCTCCGTTTTCGCCTGTCAGGCGAATGCGCAAGAGAGCGTTTACTCGAGCCTGTCGGAGGAAAACTGCACCACCCTCAGCGAAAGCGGGGATGGAGGCGGGTACTCCGTTATCCAGCGCTGCGAGGGGCAGGCGGACTGGAATGTCTTCTTCCACAATGGGGACCATGGTTCCGGCAGCGCGTTCAGCACCGGGCAAGATGCACCCGAGCAGATGCCCTATGGTGGTTATGTCGGAAATTTTGGTGGTTTCCACGACGTCATCGAATGGCGACTGGACGGAGAGGGGGACGCGTTTGCGACCATCCATCGCTACAATTCAACCTCGTTCGATTCCGACGGGCAGCCGCGCAACAACAGCATTCTGATCGTTGCTGCCCTGCGCCACGGGGACACGGTCGAATCCTGTCATGTTGGCTATGTGGATGCGACCCGGCTGTCCGGTGCCAATGCACTGGCGCGGGAGATGGCGGACAGCCTGGCGCCCGGCTTTACCTGCGGAGATGAGATCTGGATCGTTGATGATGCGCATCCGGACCTTGCCAGCGCACGGCGCTATTGATTCGTGGTGCCGGTCAGGCGACCTCTTCCTGATCGGGCGCGTTAGCCGCGCCCGCCCGCCAGCCGCGCGGCTTCCGGACGTTTGCGCAGGGTCAGCATGGCCCAAACGCCCAGGAAGGGGCCGATCGCCAGGGGGGCGAACGCCCAATTCCATCCGGCAAATGCGATCCAGCTGGGCAGGACCTGGACCATGATGATGGTCAGGGAGAAGCCAAGGGCAGTTTGTATGGTCAGCAGGGTTCCGGCCCTTTCGGGGGGTGCCAACTCTGTGATGGCAGTCGAGAACTGGGCGCTGTCAGCGATAATGCTGAGCCCCCAGATCACCAGGATCGGCAGGAGTATCCACGGCGGGGCGTTGAACGCGAAGCCCGCCAGCAAGGCGCAGCTGCCGGAGATGGCCATTGCCGCTGCCGTCACGCGCGTGCGGCCGTAGCGGTCGGCCAGGCCACCGGCAAGGATACAGGCCAGGGCCCCGGAGCCGATGACCAGGAAAGCCGTCAGGTCTGCCAGGTGCGCTCCGCCGCCGCGAACCTGCCAATAGGCATGGCTGAAAGCGCCAATCCAGGCCCACATGGCATACAGCTCCCACATATGCCCGAGATACCCCAGATTGGTCAGACGCAGCGCCGGGTCCCGCACTGCCAGCAGAACCGCGCCGGGATCGAACTTCGCGGCGGGCCGAAGTCCCGGACCGCCGCGGGCAAACAGGATGGTGATGGCTGCAAGGCCCGCCCCGATAGCAGCGAGCCGGATCGGGGTCTGCCAGTCCGAGCTGTTGCCCGTGATGGACAGCAGGAAGGGGGAGGCTGATCCTAGGGTGAGCGCGCCGACGAGCAGCCCCACCAGCAGGCCCGCATCACCTTTTGCCCAGCTTGCGGCGAGCTTCATGCCGACGGGATAGACCAGCGCCAGCGCCGATCCGGCCGCAAAGCGGCTGACCACCATGGCCCAGCTGTCGGGGGCAAGATTCAGCGCGATAACGTTCGATGCCGCAGCCAGAACGGCGCCACCTGCGAACAGGCGACGGGGATCGAACCGGTCCGGCAGGCTGAAGATTGCGCTGAGGAGTGCAGCCAGCACAAAACCGGCCTGTACGGCACTGGTCAGCGCCGCCTGTTTGCCGGCGCCAAGGGCGTGGGCATCCAGTATGGCGGGCAAGGCGGCGGTGCCGGAAAACCAGACGGACAGGGCCAGGATCTGGGCCAGAACGATCAGCGCGATCGATTGCCATTTGTCGGTAAAGGAAGACGAGACCGGCGCCATCATGCCTTGCGAATGCGCGAGGACCGGCGGACTTGGCAGGTGGCGGTTGCCCGCGCGGCGACCACGCCGTTCGCCGTCCACACTGTTCCCTCCATGAAGGCGACATTGCGCCCGATACGCAGAGCCTGTCCGCGCGCACGGCACGGTCCGAGCGGCAAGGGCGCCATGAAGCTGGTCTTGAGTTCCAGGGTGGGAACGCCAACGGTGAAGCGTTCGGCCACGACGACGGACAGTGACATCACCTCGTCCAGCATGGCGCAGATCATGCCGCCCTGAACGCCGCCGCGCAGGTTCGCGCAGCGGGGATCGGGGTCGAAGCCCGCTTCCAGCCAGTATTCGTCGACATTGAAATCGATGGGGCGGAAGCCGAGCAGGCCGGCGGCATGCTCGTGTTCGCCAATCGAGTTGAG
>JAYZXG010000239.1:0-4158 GCA_036141435.1 Pseudomonadota bacterium
AGCTCAGCGTGAATGAGCTCGCCTATTATCATCGCGATGGCAGCTTCCAGGCGGAACCGGGTGATTTCGATATCTGGGTGGGCGGCGATTCCCGCGCGGACCTGCACACAACCTTGCGCTTGTTGAAGGCCTGAACAGAGCGGACCTCAGTCCCGGTTCGGGAGCGGCAGGATCTCAACCCTGTCGCCAGGCGCAATGGCGTTTGCGTGGATGGGGCGACGGATCAAGCATGTCGCACGCACCAGGGCAGACAGGGCTGAGGAGTCCTGATTGCCTAACGGGTGCACGTGTCCATCGCCATTGATCTGGCCCCGCAGATACGTCTCCCGGTGATCATTGCCGGGGAGGTCCACCGCACAGATCGCGTGGGAAAACACGGGTGGCTTGTTCTGTCCATTCAGCCGAGCCAGGGCCGGTAGCAGGAGCAGGCGCGCCACGACCAGCGCGGACACGGGGTTGCCCGGGAGGCCCAGCACCGGAGTACCCGACAGCATGCCGAACCAGGTCGGCTTGCCCGGCTTCAGGGCGATTTTTTCAAACGCCAGAACGCCGCCATCTTCCGCAAAGACGTGACGAAGATGATCATGATCGCCGACTGACGCGCCGCCGATGGTGACCACGAGGTCCAGCCCGGCTGCGTCGGAAAACCGTTCTCGAACACTCTGCGGCGTGTCGCGTGCAATGCCGAGATACACGGGTTCGCAATCGGCGGCTTCGATGAGAGCGGAAAGCCCCCGGGACACGGAATTGATGATCTGGTCGGGGCCGGTGGCCTGGCCAGGTTCCACCAGCTCGTCTCCGGTGGACACAATGCCTATCCGGGGTTGTCGGTGCACGGTCAGATCGACCTGTCCGGCGCCGACCGCCAGGGCGATCATGTCCGGGTTCACCCGAACGCCGGCGGGAACCAGCCTGTCGCCCTGAAAGAAATCAATGCCGGCGTGGCGGATATTCGCACCGGGTTTCGGTTCTGCGTGCAGGATGAGGCTGTCCCCGTCCCGTACCGCATTTTCCTGGATCACCACCTGGTCGGCGCCCTCCGGTATCGGCGCGCCTGTGGAGATCCTGATCGCACTGCCGGGTTTGAGGTCTGACCGATATCCGTGACCGGCGGCGGATTCGCCTTGCAGATCGAAGCGGTTTTCCGCTGTCGTCAGGTCGGCGGAGCGAACGGCGTACCCGTCCATGGCCGATGCGTCAAAGGGCGGCTGGGTGCGGGCGGCGATCAGGGGCGCCGCCAGCACGCGGCCCGGGGCGTGGGTGTAATCAAGCGTCTGTATTGCGGTGGGGGAAAGGGCGTTCAGTATCCGGTCTCTCGCCTCGTCCACCGGGATCATTCGGTCGCCTCGTCGCGCGTGAAATCGCCGGACTTCCCACCGGTCTTCTCGACCAGTTGAAGCTCCGAAATGGTCATCGACTTGTCGAGCGCCTTGGCCATGTCATAGAGGGTCAGCGCCGCGACGGATGCGGCGGTCAGCGCCTCCATCTCAACACCTGTCTTGCCGTCGGTGCGGACCTCTGCGCGGATTTCGAAGGCCGTTGCCCCGTGCACGGGGTCGATGCTTACCCGCGCCTTGGTCAGGGGGAGGGGGTGACACAGGGGGATCAGGTCCGAGGTTCGCTTGGCGGCCATGATGCCCGCCAGTTCCGCCGTTTGCAGGGCATCGCCCTTGGGCCCCTGACCCTCCCGGATCGCGGTGAAGGCGCAGGGTGCCATGGTGATCCGGGCGCGCGCGACGGCGGTTCTGCGGGTCACAGTCTTGTCGCCGACATCGACCATGCGGATGCGGCCATCACTGTCTTGGTGGGGCAGTCCGGTTGAAGAAGACATGATCAGCGCTCCGTCAGGCGAGGAATGAGTTCGACCAGATTGCAGGGTCTGTGAGTGCGGTCAAACTCGGCCTTGAGGACATGGTTCCAGGCATCCTTGCAGCCGCCCATCGAACCGGGAATGGCGAAAAGATAGGTCCCACCCGCTATGCCGGCGGTCGCGCGGGACTGAATGGTGGACACGCCGACGGACTGGAAGCTGATCGCGTGGAAGACTGCACTGAACCCGTCCATCTCCTTGTCATAGAGCGGCTTGAAGGCCTCCGGAGTAACATCGCGTCCGGTGAGGCCGGTACCCCCGGTGGCGATGACCGCGTGGATATCTGGCTCCGCAATCCAGCGGCGCAACTGGTTTTGAATGGCGCTGATCTGGTCGGGGACAATGGCGTGCGCGATGACAGCGTGTCCTTCGGCGGTGATCTGCTCGCGCAGCCAGGGCCCGGTGCGGTCCGATTGGATGTCGCGTGTATCGGACACGGTCATCACGGCGAAGCCGACAGGGTAGGGGATCTGGTTCATGCAGAAGCATCCTCTTTGTCATCGAGCCAACGTGCTGCAGCTCTGTCATCCTCGGGCCTGGCGTCAACCCAGCGCGCACCTTGGTCGTCGAACTCTTTCTTCCAGAACGGCGCCTGGGTTTTCAGAACATCGATCATGAAGCTGACGGCCTCAAGAGCAGCGCGCCGGTGCGGGGCCGTGGCCCCTATGAACACGATCTCCTCGCCGATTTCCATTCGACCGACCCGATGAATGATCATTGCCTGCCGCAGATCCCAGCGTGTGCGCGCGTGAGCGGCGATGCGTGTCAGCGCTTTCTCGGTGGCGCCGGGATAATGCTCGAGCTCCAGCGCCACGAGGTTGTTTCCGCCCCGGACCTGACCGGAGAAGCTGGCCACGGCTCCGCAATCGCTGTCCGCGCCGCTCAACATGTTGAGCAATGAACCCGCGTCGAAACGTTCGGTCTGGACCCGTATTAGCATCGGCAGCTCAGCCTCCGGAAAAGGGCGGGCAGAACGCGATGACATCGCCGCACTTCAGAGCGTGCTCGCGCGAGACGATTTCATCATTCACGATCAGGCGGGTGGACGGATGGGCCAGTGCATCGGCCTGGTCATCCCGCGCGACAAGCCAGGCGATCAAGTCCGCCGCGGTTCCCTCTGGTGGTTCGATGACCTCCTCGGCGGTGCCCATTCGCTCACGCAGGGCAGCGAAATATCTGACGGTGATCGACATGCTTGGTCTCCTGTGATCGCCATTATGCGCGAACCGGGCGTACAGACACATCCCGATCTTTCACATGTATGTGCTTGTGGACCGAATGCCACGATCTGCTCGGCTCCGGTCCCGGCGCTCAGCGCATGCTTTTGAGGCGCTCGAAATCCTCGGGTGTGTTGATATTGCCAAGCCGCGAGCGCTGTTTCGGTGTTGTCTCCAGCCACTCGATCTGCATGGGCGTCACCAGTTTGCGGATGGACCAGACATCCTTGCGATCGGGGCGAGGGCAATCGGCGGGCAGGTAAAGCGGCAGGGGGTGTTCGCGCCAGGCGCGGGGGCGATCCGGAGCCGCTCGAGTCAGCGCCACCAGCTCATCGGCTGTGACCAGGGGCATGTCGACGGCCAGGGCGAGCAGGCCCGGTGCGTGGTCCGGCAGCCGGTCCAGAGCGTCCAGCAGGGCGTGAGCCGGTCCGGCTGCTGGGTGCGAGTCCGCAAAACCATTGGGCAGGTCGGCACGCCCGCTGACCCAGATGCTTGTGCATCCCGCGTCTGCGAGAATGCTCTGCGCCCGAGCGAGCAAGCTCTGGCCGTTCCAGACAAGGTCTGCCTTTTCCCGGCCCATGCGCGAGGACCCGCCGCCTGCGAGCACGACACCAACAATGCCCGATCCGCTCATTCCCGACCTCTCCAAGGGGGTGGGGATCGGACCGTGTGCGACCCCCGCTTGGCGGTTGTTTACGCTGATCGGGGCGGTCGCGCGACCGAATTTCGCGCAGCCTCAGCGGGCTGGCCTCACAAGAAAAAGGGAGGGGCGTCCTCGTGTCCAGGGCTTGTTAAGGTGACGGGTGGCCACAACTCTTAACCGGAAGATTTGTCTTCGTTCAGGATCGCGGCGTGGTCGCGCAAAGCCAAGGCGTTCGCAAGGCCCGGGCCGCTCTGGGTGATGCGGACTGCTATATTTGATGACGCAATATGCGTCATACCATCTTGCAGTCCGCGACGGAAAAATACTAACTATCTGAAAAATATGAATATATGGGAATTTTTGCGCTTCTGGGATACTGTGTGTGGAGGTTCTCATGCACAGTTTTTCTCAGAGTTTCGGAACAGGTC
>JAYZXG010000240.1:0-6362 GCA_036141435.1 Pseudomonadota bacterium
AGGGTGCGGCATTTGGATCCCATTCCGGGCTCGGACTGGCGATCTCCCGGCAGATCGTCAAGGCGCATGGCGGGCAGATTTATGCCGTAAATAGAACGGGTTCCGAGGGGCAGGTGCTTGGCGCGCGTTTCACGGTCGACCTGCCGGCAGCGCCTGCGGCCTGATCTTTCGCATGACAAGATTGCAAAAAGGCGCTTCCCCGGCGGGCCAATGCGCGTTTAGATGATTCCCATGATTGGACTTGTCATTGTCAGCCATGGCCGCCTGGCCGATGAACTGGTCGCCGCGACAGAGCATGTCGTTGGCCCCATGGATGCGCTCCTGGCCGTATGTATCGGACCGGATGATGACATGGAGCGTCGCCGTGGCGATATCCGCGACTCCATCGCGGATGCGGATCGGGGCGAGGGTGTCCTTGTCCTCACTGACATGTTCGGCGGCACACCGTCCAACCTGGCCATCTCCCTGCTCGACCCGGGCAAGGTCGAGGTCATTGCCGGGGTAAACCTGCCGATGTTGATCAAGCTCGCAGAGGCCCGTTCGCGGACCGATCTGGACAGCCTGGCGCGCATGGGCGTGGATGCGGGCAAGCGCTACATCGCCATCGCCTCCTCCGTGCTTGAGGGAGCCGGCAAGTGAGTGTCATCGAACGGCGCGTGACCATCTGCAATGCGCGCGGACTGCACGCCCGTGCGGCCGCAAAGTTTGTCGAAACCGCCCAGGGTTTTGATGCCGTTGTGCATGTGACCCGCGAAGGCGAGACCGTGAACGCTGACTCGATCATGGAATTGCTGATGCTCGCCGCCAGCAAGGGGGCGGAGATTTCCATCGCATCCGAGGGCGCGCAGGCTGAAGATGCGTCGGCGGCGCTGGTCGAACTGGTTGAAGCCGGGTTCTACGAGTCCGAATAAGCCGCGCCTCCCACGTGGATTGCGTAACAAAAAAGGGCTGCGGAGATCTCCGCAGCCCTTTTTGTTCAAAGTGTCCGAGCCGGTCAGTCGATCTGACGGCTCTCGATCTCGATATCCGGCGTGCCTGGTGCGAAATCGCCGTCCACGGCAGACGTGGTCATCGGGTCGTCAGCATCATCAAAGACCGGATCATCGACCGGGGGCGGCAGGTCGTCTGCGGCCAGGGTCGCGGCCGGCTGGGCGTCCTGCGCCTCGGCGGCCTCGGCAGCATCCGCCATTCCAGCGTCCGCAGCGTCACGCTCCACCGGCGGCGCGCCGGCTTCGGCGGACGCCTCGTCACTCACCACGAAAGCGAGGTCCTGTTCGCCTTGCGGCGCGTCTTCGGAGATGTCCGCATTCGCGGATGCGTCTTCGGCAGACGGCATGGGCGGCGGCGGAGCCACGGGCATGGTGCTCTCATCCTCGAGATCGATGGCCACGGCCGGCTCGGCGTCGGCAACTGCCTGTTCACTGGCATTGAGAGCCGCAGCTTCGGCGACAGCCTCAAGGCTGGGAAGGTCATCATCCACCGGATCCGCGTCGGCGGTTTCAACGGTTTCGGTGACTTCGCTGGCGGCGTCGTCCTGCGCGGCGACATCCGCAACCGGGGCTGCAGCGATCGCGTCGTCGGCATCGGTGGCATCTGCGACGGTCGCGTCAGTCTCCGGAGCGGTCTCATCGCGTGCCACAGCGGGGGCGACCGGACTGTCATCCTGCTCGTCCGCTACGGTGTCACCGGCGTCCGTGTCACCTTCGGCCGCCTCAACCACGGCAGCGATCTCGGCGTCCACGGCATCGGCTTCCGCGGCTTCCGGCGCGTCATCCAGCAGCGCTGCGGCGTCGAGGCTTTCCGCTTCGACAATCGCTTCAAGCTCGCCATCGATCTCCGCTTCGATCGCATCGGAGTCCGCCGGGGCCTCGCTGATCGCGTCAGCGACCGCCTCGGTGCTGTCGGCCTCCGCCTCAGCTGTTTCCGGTGCGCGGGCTTCGGCATCCGTGGCGATGATGCCAGCGGCGGCGGCAGCCCCGACTGTGACCGCAGCCGATGCCGTGAGATCTGCCGAGCGAACCTCTTCCTGCGGCGGATGGCGCAGGACGTGCTCGGCCAGCCGCTCGACGCGGGAATTCAGGCGTCCGCTGTCGCGGATGCGATTGACCAGGCCGCCAGCCAGGTAGAGAGCCAGGCCGCCAGCAAGGATGATCAGGCTGGTCTCGGCAGCCCCGAACATGGCCCCCGCGATCAGGGTAAAGGCCGCAAACGCCGGCATGTAGAGCAGTCGCCAGGAGCGCGAGGCAAAGGCCAGTATGGCCAGCAACGCGGCCAGCGCGAACACGCTCAGCTCGGTCAGCTGGTCCATGGCAATGAAGCCCAGGCCGGCGATCGCGTCGGCGATACCGGTTGGCAGCGCGGTCTCCAGGCGCCAATCGGCCAGGCCCGGTGCGCTGGCGAGGATTTCGTCATAGATGTTGAAGGCCGGAATGCCCGCCATCATGCCCGCATTGATTTCGCTCAGGAAAATATGAAGCGTGGGCCAGGCCGCGACAGCGGCGGTCAGGACCATTGCGAGGATGGAGAGCCACCAGTTGAATGAGCGTGTTACGCCCGAGCGCGCCAGGATGGAGGTGGCATCCGGCGCTGCGCGCATCCACACGCCGCGGGAGTGATTGACGATCGCGACGGGGCGGGAGCGCCGGTTTGGTCCGGACTGGACGCGCAGGATCGTGGCGCTGTCTCCCGGCGCAAACGCGCTGGATTGTTCGATCAGCTTGACGTCATGCTCCAGCCCGTCAGGATCCGTGACCCGGCCTGTGTTGGCATCTGACGCAGAAACTTGACCCGAGACTGTGAAAAAATCGATCCGGCGCGAGCCGTAGGATTGCCCCGCATGGGCGGTCGGCAGCAAAGACATAAGTACAGACACCTCACCTGTCGGAAGAACGCCACAACAGTGTGGCGACCCGATTGCATCCCCATCCCCCTGTATCATACAAGCTGGGGCGTGCATTACGAAACAGCTTAAGGGCCCTTTAACAAAATTATCAAGTCAGTTAGGCGATTTCGGACTAATCTCTCTAGCGCTTTGTTTTGGTGGGCGGCCAGGTGATCATGCGTTTTCTTACTTTGTTGATGGTGGTTTGCCTCGCGTCCTGCGCCAGCCTGCCGGACATCCCGCAGATCCGTTCGGACGAACAGCGCGGGCCCTTCCGTCCACGCGACATCTATCCGACAGCGCCCAATGTGGAGCGCCTGATCGGACCCGAGGATTGTCGCGGGTCGACCCTGGCGGCCGTACGCGCGGACTTGCCGGCCTATCCGGCCTCGGCCTATCGCAATGGTCGGCAAGGCTGGGTCGTGGTCCGTTTCCACGTCTATTCCGATGGCAGCGTGCACCGCACGCGTATCGCCCGATCGGTTCCCGATGGCGTTTTTGACCGTGCCGCCATGTCTGCGGTTTCGGACTGGGAGTTCCGTCCACTGGAGGGCGCGGACATCCTGGAAAACTGCGTGGTGATGTTCGAATTCCGCGCCGGCGAGGTTCGCATCCGCTAGCGGCGTTAACCATTCGATAATACTTTCCACAGGTTCGTGCAGCGTTGGTTGCAAGATTCAACGCTTTGAATCAAGGCATTGAGCCGACTCTGTTTTTTCCACTCGCTTTCCACCGAAAGTCTCGGTTTTTGCCCGGAAACGGTCTCCTGCGTACATAAGTTATTTAGATTTTTGCCGGTGCCAGCATCGCTCCGCCTACGGCGCGTCGCTATCATGGCGATTCGTTGGGGGCTTTGATCACGGGCATGCCCTCTAACAAGGGCGATAAAAATGACCGGACAGACATTCCAGATCGCGACGCTGCTCGTCACGTTTGGATCCATGGCCTTTGCATTGGTGGTTGGCGTATGGGCCTTTCGAAAGACCGCTGGATCACGCGCGTCGCATGCCATCTGGCGCCGCCGGACGGCAGAGCTGGAAGACAGGATTGCCCGCGCTGACAGCGTGTTCGGCGCGCATCCCGGTCTCGTGGTGGTCTGGGACGAGCCGCCCTTCGATGAAGCCGACACCGGCTGGGGGCAGCCCAAGATATTCGGATCGTCCGTCGCGCTGGCATCATTGCTGCGGTTTGCCGAGGCCACTGACGGTCCCGACCCGGCCGCCATCCTGATGGAAGGGCTCGCAGACTATGAAGCGCGGTCATCGTCCGGCGAGGAAACGACCCTGCGCCGCCGCTTCCAGGACCTGATGCAGCAGGGACGCCCGTTTTCGTTGACCATTATCGGTCCGAGCGGTCGCTTTCTGGAAGTCGACGGGCGTGCGGCCGGAACCCAGCTGGTGGTCTGGTTGTCGGATTCCACGATCCGTGGTCTGGAGGAATCCG
Source organism: Pseudomonadota bacterium (assembly GCA_036141435.1). Lineage (GTDB taxonomy): Bacteria > Pseudomonadota > Alphaproteobacteria > Caulobacterales > Maricaulaceae > Maricaulis. The sequence continues at coordinate 4,325 of JAYZXG010000240.1, forward strand.
GTGCGCGTGGTCGCATCGAGGAGGCGCGGCGTGTGGTGTCCAAGGACCCGGTTGCCTTCCTCGACATGCTGGGACGCGCCCCGTTCCCGGCCTGGCGCATCAACGCATCCGGTCGGATCGAATGGGCCAACCCGATCTATATCAAGGCGGTCGACGGCGATGTGCTGGATGATGTCCTGCAAAACCAGACCTATCTGGATGCGGGCATGAAGGAGCAGACGACCAAGGCGATCGAGACGAGCGCTCCGGTCAGCGAGACCCGCATTGTTGTGGTCAATGGTCGCCGCCGCGCGATGGAGTTCCTGATTTTCCCGGTATCGGGTGGCGCTGCCGGTATTGCGATCGACCAGACCGCGTCTGAAGAGGCCAAGGCGGACCTCAAGCGGTTCCGCCGCGCCCATGACGAGACGCTCAATCACATGGCTGAGGCGGTCGTCGTGTTCGATCGCTCCAAGCGCATGAGCTTTCACAACACCGCTTTCACCAAGCTGTTCAAGCTGGATGATGCCTGGCTGACCGAGCGCCCGGGTCATGCCCAGATGCTGGATCGCATGCGCGAGAAGCGCTTGCTGCCGGAACAGGCCGATTACTCGGCCTGGAAGGCGGATGAGCTGGCGCGCTATGATGACAGCCCCAATGACGAGAGCCCGGACGAGCTGTGGCCACTTCCGGACGGTCGCACACTGCGTGTTGCCCGACAGCGCCACCCGCTCGGTGGTGTCATGCTGATCTTTGAGGACAAGACCGACGAGCTTGCCCTCAAGGCGCGTTACAACACGTTGATCAATGTCCAGCGCGCCACGCTCGACAAGCTGCATGAGGCCGTTGCCGTCTTCGGTGCCGATGGTCGCCTGCAGCTGAACAACAACGCATTCGAGGAGCTCTGGGGCTTCCGTGCCGGCGAGCTGGAAGGCCAGCCCTTCTTTGATGATGTCGCCGAAACCTGCGCCGTCTTGTTCGCCGATGATCGCGTCTGGACCGATATCAAGGGGCGGGTCACCGATCCGAGTCCACAGGCCCGCAAGCAGGTAACCGGCGAGATGCGTCGCTCCGACGAACGCGTCCTGACCTATCTGACGCGCCCGCTGCCGGATGGTGCCACGCTGATCTGTTGGGATGATGTGACGGACAGCCGCCGCATCGAGGAGGCCCTGCGGGAGCGCGCCGAGGCGCTGGAGGCGTCCGAGCGCATCAAGACCGAGTTCGTCGAGCATGTGAGCTATCAATTGCGCACCCCGCTGACGACGATCGGGGGATATGCCGACATGCTGGCCCACGGATTTGCCGGCGAGCTGACCGACCGACAGAAAGAACCGATGTCGGCCATCCAGTCCGCCTCCAGCCACCTGGCCAAGCTCATTGATGACATTCTCGATGTTGCCGCCATTGATGCCGGAAAGCTTGAACTGGATCTGGGTGATGTCCCGATCGGTGAGGTCATCGGTGAGGCTGCCGAGCTGGTCGCCGCCCGTGCGGACCATGAATCCATCAAGCTCGACGTGAAAATCGACGACGAGACAGGATTGCTGCGTGCAGACCGCAATCGTCTCAAACAGGTCTCGATGAACCTGCTGTCCAACGCCCTGCGTCATGTGGAGCCCGGCGGTCACGTCGAGATCGGCGCCCGTCGCGCGGACGACCAGATCACCTTGTGGGTCAAGGATGATGGTGAAGGTATTTCACCGGAACAGCAGGCCAAGGTGTTTGAACGGTTTTCCCGGGGCGAGCGCGGTGGCGCCGGCCTGGGTCTCGCCCTGGTGAAGGAAATCGCGCAGTTGCATGGTGGCTGGGTCGAGCTGGTCTCCGAGCCCGGCAAGGGGACCGAGGTGTCCTGTCATCTGCCGCTGGAGCCGCGTGGCAAGGGCGTACCTCCCGAGCTTGCCCTGATGGGCTCGACAACGGCCAAGCTGTCCGAGACGGTCTAGCGGGCGCAGGTTGTAAGTGTACAATCACTAGCTGTTTTTTAACTTGACGCTCCGCCTCTCGCATCGTCTCTTGCAGGTCAATATTGGGGGACATCATGAGTTTCATTTCACGT
>JAYZXG010000241.1:0-8752 GCA_036141435.1 Pseudomonadota bacterium
GAATTCGTTCTGTCCATCGCCGATACGCTGGACCCGGCGGCCGCCGCGCCGCTGCTCTGCGCCGGCATCACGACCTTTTCTCCGCTGCGCCACTGGGGCGTCAAGGCCGGTGACAAGGTCGGTGTTGTCGGTCTGGGTGGCCTGGGACACATGGCGGTCAAGCTGGCCGCAGCCATGGGCGCGGAAGTGACGCTCTTCACGACATCTCCGGGCAAGGCGGAAGACGCCAGGGCGCTCGGCGCCAAGCGCGTCGTTATCTCCAAGGACCGTGCGCAGATGAAGGCGGTGCGCGGTGAACTCGACTTCATTCTCAACACCGTTGCCGCGCCGCATAAGCTGGACCCCTATCTCATGGCGCTAAGCCTCGATGGGGTCATGGTCATGGTTGGCTTGCCGGACGAGGCGCATCCGGCACCGGGCATGGGCCCCCTGATCATGAAACGCCGCTCGCTGGCCGGATCGCTGATCGGAGGCATCAAGGAGACCCAGGAGATGCTCGATTTCTGCGCCGAGCACGGCATCGTCTCCGATATCGAGATGATCCGCATGGACGAAATCAACACTGCATACGAGCGCATGCTCAAGAGCGATGTGAAGTATCGTTTCGTGATTGATATGGCGACGCTGGGCTAGCGGACGCGAATGCCTGCGCGACGGTCCCGATTGCGGGGCATCGTCGCGCAGGGTGCGCGAACTGGGCGCATTCAAGCTCAGGACCGTGTCGAGACCGTGTTCAAGGACGCGGTCCTGACGGTCGCATTGAGTCAGATTTTCACCAGCATCTTGCCCTTGTTGGCGCCCGAGAACAGGCCGGTGAAGGCTTCCGGTGCCTTGTCGATACCATCCAGGATCGTTTCGGCGGGATTGATCTTGCCGGCCATCATCCACTCGGTGAGGTCTTTGACGAACTCGCCTTGCATGTCCATGTGATCGGAGACGATGAAGCCGCGAATGTTCAGCGACTTGCCGACGATATAGGTGAGGTTGTCGGTGATCGAGGCCTGCTCGGCGTCGTTGTAACGCTGGATCATGCCGCAGGCCGCCATGCGCCCATACTGCTTGAGCACTTCAAGCGCTGCCGTGAAGTGCGTACCGCCCACATTCTCGAAATAGGCATCCACACCCGCCGGAGCGACCTCGCGGATTGACGCGGCCAGGTTGTCGGTTGCGGTGTAGTCGATGGCGTGGTCCGCACCGATGGATTTGAGATAGTCGACCTTTTCCTGGCCGCGGGCCGTTGCGATGACCGTGGCGCCCATGGCCTTGGCGAACTGGATGCCGGCAGAGCCGACAGCGCCTGCGCCGGCAGACATCCACAGGGTCTCGCCGGCTTTCAGATCGATCATGCGCTTGAGGCCGACATAGGCCGTCATGCCGGTCAGTCCGGCAATGCCCAGATAGGCCTGCGGCGGCAGGATGGACGTGTCGATCTTCATCAAGGTCTTGCCTGGCTTTGTGTAACCCTCGCGCCAGCCGAACATCGACATGACGTGATCACCCGGCTGCAGGCCCTCGAAATTGGAGGCGACGACTTCGCCGACCGCGCCGCCTTCCATCACCGCGCCGATCTGGAAGGGTTCGATATAGGTTTTGATCCCGCTCATCCGTCCGCGCATATACGGGTCGACGGAGATGTAGAGATTCTTGACCTGGACTTCGCCTTCACCCGGCTCGGGCAGATCAACCTCGGCGACGGAGTAGTTCTCCGGCTTGGGTTCGCCCTTGAGATATTCGTTCAGATGGATTTCACGCGTTTTCATTCGACCGCCCCGTTTGCTTGTCATTGTGGAGTGTAGAGTTCCACTAGTGATAGCCCGTGTTGGTGATGAAGCAACCACGACGCTGCCACGAAATTCCCCAGGATCATGATGCCGACGGTGATGGGAAGGGTGGCGGCGATGATCCCGACCCGCCAGGTGAGCCCCCACGCGGAGCGGGCATAATAGCGCGCAATGATACGTCCGAGCTGCACAACATAGAAAATCAGACCGAGGGGCAGGGTCGCCACGACCAGAACCGGGCTGATGAGGGCCAGCGGCAAGGATGCGATCTGCACGAAGGAGCTGGCATTGGTCGCCACCAGGAACGCCATCAGGTGGGCCCAGAATTTGAGCCGCCAGCGCATCAGCTTGAGGGTCAGCAGGACCGGCAGGGAGCTCAGTATCATCAGGGGCCACATCAGCATCGACATGTAGCCGGTAAAGGTGCTGTCGATCTCGGCGACGGACCGGCCGTCCAGCCAGGCTTGGACACGATCGGCGGGAAGACTGTCTGCCATCGTGGCAACAGACGGTGCCGTCGGATAGCCGACCAGTGCACCGATCACGATCTGCATGCTGACAATGGCGACCAGCACCCGTATCGGCGAGAGATAGTGCGCAAAATCGCCCCGGCAGGCCGCCCACATGACATCAACCGGCGTGGTGATGCTGTGCCAGATGGTGCGGAAGATGCGGGCATCGACGTCAAAGGTCGCAATTGTCAGCGAGTCGATCGCGTCATAGGAATTGTCGGTCGAGCCATCCTGTTTGTGGTTGTTCTTCTTGTTGGTCATCGCTTCGGTCAAACTCGTGTCTCGTTTGGACAATCAGCATGATTCTCCGAGCAATTCTGCGAAACAAGAGGTGATGCACCTTTACCTTGATTGATCCACTCAGGGCTTTATTCACCCCTCAGAGTTTTTGTCCGAATGGGTCAGGTCATGGAAAACAGAAGTGTGAAGGCCGGGATTGTCGGCGCGGGTGTGTTCGGTGGTTTCCACGCGTCAAAATATTCCGCCCATGCCCAGACCGATCTGGTCGGCGTGTTCGATCCGGATATCGACCGCGCACGGGTGCTGGCTGACAAGCACGGCGCGCAGGCCTTCGACACGCTCGAGCACATGCTGGCCGAGGTCGATGTCGTCACAGTCGCATGCCCCGCCGTGCATCACTTCGCGGCGGCCGCCGCAGCGCTGGCGTCGGGCAAGCATGTCCTGGTCGAAAAGCCGATCGCATCCTCCGTCGAGGAAGCCCGTGAGCTGATCAATCTCGCATCCTCGCATGGCTGCGTGCTCCAGGTCGGTCACCAGGAACGCTTTGTGTTCCAGGCCATGGGCTTGCTGGAAGTGCCGGAAGTCCCCAAGCGCATCGTCGCCCGCCGCATGGGACCGCCCTCGGATCGCAATCTCGATGTCTCGGTAACACTGGATCTGATGGTGCACGATCTTGACCTGGTGATTGCCCTGGCCGGCGCCCCGATCAAGTCGGTTGAGGGCAAGACCGATGCGGGCCGTTTCGGTTCGCCAGATGTGGCCGAAGCGACGCTGGTCTTCGAGAATGGCTGTGTGGCTGAACTGATTTCCAGCCGGGTTCACCACGAACGTGACCGCAAGATGCATGTGGCTTACGAGACCGGCGTTCTGGATATCGATTTTGTGGCCAAGACCTTCGAAAACTCAACGCCCTACGCGCTGAATGCCGATTTCGCGGAAACCGAAACCGCCCGCGACTCACTCGGTGCCAATGTAAACGCCTTCATCGCTTCGGTGATCGAGGGTGCACCGGTCGCCGTGCCAGGGATTGCGGGCCTGCGGGCGCTGGACGCGGCCCGCGCCGTTGATGGTGAACGCGAATACGGTTCCTGACCTCTTGCGCCCAGCCCGCTGCAGGTCTAAGTCGCGGGCATGGCTGATCGTTTGAAGATTGTCTCTGCCCAGCTGAACCCGGTCGTCGGGGATGTCGCTGGCAATCTGGCCAAGGCCCGCGCGGCCCATGCCGAGGCGCGTGCGCGCCAGGCAGACCTGGTCATTTTCCCGGAAATGTTCCTCATGGGCTATCCGCCCGAGGATCTCGTGCTCAAGCCCGCCGCGGTGAAAGCATGTGCGGAGGCGATGGACACGCTGGCCGGTGAGACCCGCGATGGACCGGCGGTGTTGATCGGATTGCCCTGGAAACAGGGCAGCAAGCTGCACAATGCCGTCGCGCTGCTCGACGAGGGGCAGTTGCATGCCCTGCGCTTCAAGCACGAATTGCCGAATTATGCCGTGTTTGACGAAAAACGCGTGTTTGATGCCGGGCCGGTCCCGGAGATCGTCAAGTGGCGGGGCCTCAAGATCGGTCTGCCGATCTGCGAGGATATCTGGCTGGAGACCGTGCCGAACGCGCTGATCGAGCAGGGGGCCGACTTTTTCATTTCCATCAATGGTTCGCCGTGGCGGCGTTCGATCGAAACCGAGCGCTGGGACGCCTTCTCGCGCTGGTTCGATCCGTGGCAAGGGCCCAAGGGGCTGATCTTCGTGAACCAGGTGGGTGGCCAGGACGAGCTGGTCTTCGACGGTGCCAGTTTTGTTCGCGACAGCAAGGGGGACGAGGTTCAGCGTCTGCCGGCGTTCGAGGAATGCCTGGATACGTTCGACTGGATCCGCACAGGCAGTGGCTGGGTTACCGCGGGCACCCGCCGCGAACCGGCGGTTACGGGGCTTGAGGCGGACTGGAAGGCCATGGTCAAGGCGCTGGCCGACTACGTGAACAAGAACCGCTTTCCGGGCGTCGTGCTGGGCATGTCCGGCGGTGTCGACAGTGCCATCAGCTGTGCCATTGCCGCTGATGCGCTGGGCGCCGACCGGGTCTGGGCGGTGATGATGCCGTCGAAATACACATCCCGGGAGAGCCTGGAAGACGCCAAGGCCTGCGCCGAACGCCTGGGCGTGCGCTATGACATCATCGATGTCGAGCCGACGATCGAGAGTTTCAATGCGGTTCTGGCGCCATCCTTCCAGGGAACAAAGCCGAATGAGACCGAGGAAAACCTGCAATCGCGCTCGCGCGGAGTCATCCTGATGGCGCTGTCGAACAAGTTCGGTCCGATGGTGCTGTCCACGGGCAACAAGTCGGAGATGGCGGTCGGCTATGCCACGCTCTATGGCGACATGAATGGCGGCTATAACGCCCTGAAAGACGTCTACAAGACCGAGGTGTTCGAGTTGTGCCGCTGGCGCAATGCCTGTGAGGCTTCCCCGGGGCTGGGCCCCGTCGGAGAGGTCATCCCCGAGCGCATCATCACCAAACCGCCCAGTGCGGAATTGCGTGAAGACCAGACCGACCAGGACAGCCTGCCGGAATACGACGTGCTCGATGCCATCCTCTTCGCCCTGATCGAAGAAGAGCGTGGTGCGGACGAACTGATCGCCGAGGGCCATGACGCTGAAACCGTGCGCCGGGTGGAGAACCTGCTTTATCGTGCCGAGTACAAGCGCCGCCAGGCCCCCCCAGGTGTGAAGATCGGCCACAAGAATTTCGGTCGCGACCGTCGCTACCCGATCACCAACCGCTTCCGCGCCAGCCAGTAAGGCGGGAAAAAGGTCTGCGCCTATCTGCCCCTTAAGGGAAGTGGGCCAATGCGGAGTATTGGGTCGAAGGGGGTGGGCGCAGCGAGCAGACCACCTCCGGGCTTCGCCCTCCGGCCCCTCCGCCCCGGATTTCATCCGGGACACCTCCCCGAGGGGGAGACGGCCTCCTTTTCCGTGTCGACAACACCATGACCCAAGCTGCGTCACCGCGCCACATCGTCAAGTCTCGCGGATTTAGTAATTTCTGTCATGACAGAAATTACTAAATGGAGGCTGTCATGACACGTGCCCTGGTTATTGCTACCGAGCCGAGAGGCGCTGTGGATTTTGAAGGTGTTTTCCGGGCCGTTGCCGCCTGGTTCGGCGCTTGTTATGCGGCCGCGCTGGCGATCGTCGTGCCACTCGGTGTCATGGCGATTAATGCGAACACCGGTTGGCAGGATGTACTGACCTTCCTCGCCGGCATGTTCCTCTTTGCGCTGTTCATCGGTTTTTTTGTCGCGCTGTACACGGTACTGGTCTGGCCCGTCCTGGTCTGGATCGCAAAGCTGGCAGGCATAAAGCGCGGATTTGCCGACCTGGTGCTCGGAGCGCTGATGGGCGGTGGCCTGATCGGCGCGATGATGCAGCCCTTGCAGAATGGCGGGGAAGGTCTGTTCTTCCTCTTCGCTGCGGCTGGCGCTGTGGGCGGGCTCACTTACTGGTGGCTCGCGGGGAAGCCGCGGTGATGTTTAAACTTGAAAAGACAAGCCTTGGCCGGGGCTGTATGGCGTGGCTAGGCTCCTGTTTCGTCGCCGCAACGGCTGTGTCTTCGGCCCTTGGTGTTGCAGACTTTTGGGAGAGTTTTCACGGTCGAGGGACACTCTTTATCGGCCGCAATTGGCTTGAAATCTTGTGGTTGGCTATCGGGTTGACCGGCTTGATCGCTGCCATGACGGCATTTCCTGTTCTTGTCGCTGTTCTCATAATTCGACATTTCCGTTTCAAGCGAGGCTGGACAGATACGGTGATCGGTGGGCTCCCGGGGTATTACGCACTCGGCACAGCAGCGGTTGTGGGCTCGGATCAGAGATGGGGCGATGCGGTGTGGCGCGACATGATCGGATTGGGAGGCGTGTTGTTGATCACAGGGTGGTGCGCCGGGTGTGCCTATTGGCTCTTTGCGGGACGACCTCAACCGCCATACGAATGACCACCCCAACTAACCCCGCCGCTTGCCCTTCAGGCGCTTGCGGAGTAATCCACGGCCTCTTGATTTCACAGGCCTGATCCCATGACCAAAGTCCGTTTTGCTCCCAGCCCGACCGGCAAGCTTCATGTCGGCAATGTCCGCACCGCGCTGTTCAACTATCTGTTCGCGCGCAAGGCTGGCGGCACGTTTGTGCTGCGTATCGATGATACGGACCTGGAGCGCTCCACCCGGGAATATGAGGACGGTATCCGTACCGACCTGACCTGGCTGGGCATGACGTGGGACGAGACCTTCAAGCAGTCCGAGCGGTTTGACCGCTATAACGCCGCTGCCGAGGACCTCAAGGCCAAGGGCCTGCTCTATGCCTGTTACGAAACCGGCGAGGAGCTGGACCGCAAGCGCCGGCTGCAAATGGCCAATGGCCGCCCGCCGGTCTATGACCGCGCCGCGCTCAAGCTGACCGATGCGGAAAAGGCCGCGCTGGAAGCGGAAGGCCGCAAGCCGCACTGGCGTTTCAAACTGTCCGGCAATCCGGTCAGCTGGACCGACCTGGTGCGCGGCGAAGTGACCATCGAGACGTCCTCGCTCTCCGACCCGATCCTGATCCGCGAGGATGGCAGTTATCTCTACACCCTGCCGTCGGTCTGCGATGATATCGATGCCGAGATCACGCACATCATCCGCGGTGAGGACCACACCACCAATTCCGGCGCCCAGATCGAGATCTTCGAGGCGCTGGGTGGCAAGGCCCCGGGTTTTGGTCACCAGGCCCTGCTTGTCGGCGCTGATGGTGGCAAGCTGTCAAAGCGTCTCGGTTCGCTTTCCATGCAGGACCTGCGTGAGGAAGAGGGTTTCGAGGCCATGGCCGTCAACTCGCTGCTGGGGCGTATCGGGACCTCCGATCCGGTCGAGCCCTTTATGGCCCTGGAAGACCTGCTCGACGGTTTCTCGCTGGATCGGTTGACCCGTTCTCCGGCGCGCTTTGATCCGGAAGAGCTGGCCCGTCTCAATGCCAAGATCCTGCACGAGACCGGCTATGCCGTGGTTCAGGAGCGTCTGGCAGCGATGGATGCTGATGCAGGTGAGGCCGTCTGGGCCGCCGTGCGTCCGAACCTGGAGCGCCTGCGCGATGCCAAGGACTGGGCTGCGCTGGTCAACGGCCCCGTCACGCCGGTGATCGAGGGCGAGGATGCCGATTTCATCGCTGCTGCTGCTGACGCTTTGCCGGCCGGCGAGCTGACGGAAGCCAGCTGGGGTGAATGGACAGGCGCGCTCAAGGCGGCGACCGGCCGCAAGGGCAAGGGCCTGTTCATGCCTCTGCGCCACGCACTGACCGGCCAGCCGCGGGGCCCGGAAATGGCGGTCCTCCTGCCGCTGATCGGCCGCGACAAGGTGCTCGCCCGTCTCCAGGGTAACGCAGCCTAAGTCTTCGTAATTCCGCTCATTATCTCAGCCTGTTCGCGACCTGTCCGGGTCGCGAGTAGGCGACATATTGACTTGCATAAATGACAATGTGTCAGGTAATGTTGACATTCGCGCCGTCAAGTGTCAGGTTTGCATTACATTCAGTCATGGAGTGCAGACATGTGTAAAAAAGAAGGTATGAGTTTCGGCGTTGTCATCGCTGTCTTTGTCGCGGTTTTTGTCGCAACGGGAGTGATCGGATGAGCCTGCCGTTTTACCTCGCTGCAGGCGTTGCGGCCTGCGCACTGATCTTCTCGCCGGAGGCGGAAGCCCAGACCCATTTCCAGGTCGAGCGTTCAGGACAGTCCGGCGCGAGCGATGTGATGTTCATTCCGGGGCTGGCCTCGCCCGGCGAGGTCTGGAGTGAAGCGGTGGCCGCGCTGGGGCATGACATCGACGCCCATGTGATCACCGCAGCCGGTTTCGGGGATCTCGCCCCGTCGGGCGAGGGGGCCTTCATCGCCCCTCTGGTCGAGGACCTGGCCGCCTATGTGGACTCCCATCAGATCGAGGGGCTGACCCTGGTCGGGCACTCCATGGGGGCGCAGATCGCCCTGCAGCTCGCGGCTGTTCGTCCAGAGGCCGTGGACCAGGTCATCGTCGTTGATAGCGCGCCGTTTTATGCACGCCTGTTCAATCCGGCGATCACGCCCGAACAGGCCGCGGGCTTTGGCCAGGGCATGGCCGCGCAGATGGCATCCATGTCACGCGATCAATTCCTGTCGATGAGCCGCCAGGGCCTGATGATCCAGTCGATCACCGAGGAC
>JAYZXG010000242.1:0-3450 GCA_036141435.1 Pseudomonadota bacterium
GCACACAGTTCGGCATCGGCAATTTGCCACAATCCATTGTCGGCTCGGATGTATTTATTGAGATCGAAGCCGAATTTCTAAGGACAGGAGCGCTCGATGACTGAGGCCCGTTATTCCGCAGTAGCCATTATTCTTCACTGGCTGCTCGCCGCTCTGCTGATCGGCATGGTGTTTTATGGCTGGTACATGGAAGGCCTGCTGGAAGACGCCCAGAGCGGCGGTGGCACTTCGCTCACCGAAGTCCAGACCGCCTACAACATGCACAAGACCACCGGCATCATCGTGCTGGTGCTCAGCCTGGTTCGCCTGGGCTGGCGGTTCACACATCCTGTGCCAGCCCTGCCCGAAGGCATGAAGCCGTGGGAGAAGACAGTCGCCCATGCCACACACATGGCGTTCTACGCGATCATGATCGGCATGCCGGTCGGCGGCTGGATGGCCTCTTCCGCTTCGCCCTTTCCGTCCTATCTCTTCAATAATCCGGAATTGACCCTGCCGCGCCTGCCGGTGCCACAGACCGAAGCCTTTGCCGACACCATGGGCTCGGCGCACGGGGCGGGTGGCTGGGTCATCCTGATCCTGGTCGGCCTGCACGCCGCAGCCGCGCTGAAACACCAGTTCCTGAACCGGGACAACCTGTTGGGACGCATGATCCCCTTCCTCAAAGGATAGACCGAAAATGTTGCGCAGCCTCCTCCCCCTCTCCATCGCCGTATTCGCAGCGCCAGCTGCAGCGCAGGACTGGACGATCGACACCGATGCCAGCCGGGTCGGCTTTGTCACCGAGGCGTTTGGCGGATCGGTCGACGGTGAGTTTACCGATTACGAGGCGGCGATCACGCTGGATCCGTCCGATCTCGCCAATGCCCGTATCGAGGCCCGCGTCGGCACCGCCAGCGGCTCGACCGGCAATGGCCAGCTGGATGATTCCATGCTGGGCGAAGAGGGGCTCGCGCCGCAAAGCCATGCCGCTGCGCGTTTCCTCTCGGAAGATATCCGTGCCACCGACACCGGTTATGAAGCCCATGGAACACTGAGCATTCGCGGTACGGACCAGGCAGTCATCCTGCCCTTCACGCTCACCATCGATGGCAATCGCGCTGTCGCCGATGCCGAGCTGGAAATTGCCCGCGCCGACTATGGCGTTGGTGCTGCGGGATGGGGCGATACCGCTGCGAACGTCACAATTGTGCTGCATATCGAAGCGGATGCCGCCAACTAGGCTTGCGTTGCAGTGCAGCATGGCGCTAGCTGTTCCGCATGAGTGCAGACATCATCCCCGCCAGCCATGACGAGGCCATCGAGCGCGCCGCAGAGCTGCTGCGCGGTGGCGGACTCGTCGCCATACCGACCGAGACGGTGTATGGCCTGGCGGCCAATGCAGCCGATGCAGATGCGGTCGCGCGGCTCTACGAGGCCAAGGGCCGCCCGCGATTTAATCCGCTGATCGCCCATGTCACCGATGCGGCCATGGCGGCGCGGCTGGCACACCTGCCCGAGCTGGCGCGCGGATTGATGCAGGCCTTCTGGCCGGGACCGCTGACGCTTGTCCTGCCGAAAAAATCCACGGCACCGATCTGCGACCTGGCCAATGCCGGCCTCGACAGTGTTGCCATTCGCGCGCCTGCACACCCGGCTGCGCAGGCCCTGATCCGCGCGGTCGACCGGCCGCTGGTTGCGCCCAGCGCCAACCCGTCCGGCGCCGTCAGCCCGACAACAGCGCAACACGTTTTTGAAGGCCTGGGGCACAAGATCGATCTCATCCTGGATGGCGGAGCCTGTCCGGTCGGAGTGGAGTCCACGGTCGTGATGGTCGAGGACGAGACCGCCAGCCTGCTGCGTCCGGGCGGCCTGGATCGCGGTGCCATCGAACCGCTGACCGGTCCCCTGGCCCGGATCGCGGACAGCGCCACACCGGCCAGCCCCGGCATGCTGAAAAGCCATTACGCGCCCGGCGCAAGGGTCCGCCTGAACGCGACCGAGGCGCGCGATGACGAGGTTCTGCTGGGTTTTGGCGCGATTGCTGGCGATCTCAACCTGTCGGAAACCGGCGACCTGGCCGAAGCGGCCACCGGCCTGTTCGCCGCGCTGAGACAGCTTGATACCAGCGGCGCGGCGACAATTGCCGTCGCCCCCATTCCCGCAACCGGCCTGGGCGAGGCCATCAATGACCGGCTGCAACGTGCTGCAGCCCCGAGAGATAGCTGATGACGCAATTGACCGAGGAAATCCGCCAGGCCCTCAAGGACGCGCTCGGACCGAAAGGCTGGAGCGAGGAGAGCAGCGAACTTGCCCCGCATGTCGAGGACTGGCGTGGACGATATCAGGGCTCGACCCCGATCCTGCTCAAGCCGGGCTCGACGCAAGAGGTTGCTGCGGCCGTGACCATCTGCGCCGAGGCGGGCATCGCCATCACCCCCCAGGGCGGCAACACCTCTCTGTGTGGCGCCGCAACGCCACAGGGCGAAGTGCTGATCTCGTTGAAGCGCATGACAAAAATCCGCGAGATGGATGTCGGCAATGACTCGATGACCGTCGAGGCCGGCTGCGTCCTGGAAAACCTGCAGAACATCGCTGCCGATGCCGACCGGCTGTTCCCGCTGGCGCTGGGCTCACAGGGTTCGGCCATGATCGGCGGACTGATCTCGACCAATGCCGGCGGCGTCCAGGTCCTGCGCTATGGCATGACCCGGGAACTGGTGCTCGGCCTCGAGGCCGTGCTGCCCGACGGTACGGTCTGGTCCGGTCTGACCGGCCTGCGCAAGGACAATACCGGCTATGACCTCAAGCAGTTGCTGATCGGCGCCGAAGGCACGCTGGGTATTATCACCGCGGCCACGCTGAAACTCTTCCCGCGCCCGGCCCGCACCGAGCTGGCCTTCGTCGGCATGGACAGCGTCGGGGACGCCGTGACCTTCCTGGGCCTGGCCAAGCGCCTGTCCGGCAACGCTGTGACCGCCTTCGAGATCCTGCCCCGCATAGCCCTGGAGCGTGTCCTGGAACATGTGCCGGGCACGCGTGACCCGCTGGAAAGCGAGCAGGCCTGGTATGTGCTGTGCGAACTCAGCTTCGGCCGGGCCGACGGCGCCCGCGAAACGCTGGAGGAAACCCTGGGTGAAGGCTTTGAAAAGGGCCTGATCAAGGACGGCGCCATCGCCGAGAACGAGACCCAGGCCCGGGATTTCTGGCGCCTGCGCGAAAGCATTGCCGAAGCGGAACGCGCCTATGGCCGCTCGGTCAAGCATGATGTTTCCATTCCGGTGTCCCGCATGGCTGAGTTCATCGAGCGCGGCAGCGAACGCGTGACCCAGGCCTATCCGGACGCGGTGGTGTTCTGTTTCGGCCATGTCGGCGACGGCAATGTGCATTTCAACTTCGCCTCCCCCAGCCCGGGTCAGGCCGAGGAATTCATGGCCCACGCCGCCGGTATCTCCGGTATCGTCTATGACA
>JAYZXG010000243.1:0-3055 GCA_036141435.1 Pseudomonadota bacterium
CATCGCTGGTCGTGGACGTTGAGCTTGCGGCAGAGGATCTGCGAACGGGCGAGCGCCGCATCTGTACCCGCGGTGCCTTCACCATGGTCGCAGCGGATCGCAAGACCAATCCGGAACGCCTGCCGCCAGCGCCCGATGCCAAGCCGGAATTCGCGCCATCACCCGTGGGGTCAGCGCGAACCCTGCGCCTGGTCTTTCCCGGCGACACCAATCATCTGGGGCAGCTGTTCGGCGGCGGCGCCATGTCGATCATGGGCAAGGCGGCCTATATCGCGGCTTCGCGGCATGCGCGCTGCGAGATTGGCATGGCCGCCTCGGACAAGATCGACTTCATCGCCCCGACCCAGGAAGGCGAGCTGCTGGACGTCATGGCCGAGGTTCGTGAAGTCGGGCGCTCATCCCTGCGCGTTGCCGTGCGGGCCGAGGCCGAGGACCTGATGAGCGGCGACCGCCGGCTGGTCGGGGAAGCCGAATACGTCATGGTCGCCCTGGATGATGCGGGCAATCCGACACCAGCGCAGCCACTGGCCTAGACCGGGCGACTCTCTCTACCTGTGGGACTGTGCCCCTGTTGGAGATCGCTCATGACCGTCAAGTCCATTTCCCTTAACGAGAAACACAGCCAGTTCGATGCCCCTTGGTCGCCCAAGCGCATTGCCACGGTGGACAATTATGACATCAAGCTGGCCAAGGCCGAAGGCCATTTCGACTGGCACAAGCACGATGATGAAGACGAGATGTTCTTCATTTCCAGAGGATTGCTGGAAATCGAAATCGAAGGCCAGGACCCGGTGATCCTGGGCCCGGGCGAGCTGTGCGTCATTCCCAAAGGGGTGCGCCATCGCCCTGTGGCCAAGACCGACGACGTCCACATCATGCTGTTCGAAAAGGCCGGGGTCACGAACACCGGGGACAATCCCGACAGTGACCTGACCCAGACCATCGAGGATATCTGACTAGTTGCGGCTCGGGAAAATGCCGACCAGGGCCACACAATAGCGGATTGTCAGCGTGGGTGTCGTGCGTACCGTATCGCGTTGCCTCTGGGCATTGGCCCGCGGCGCCACAGCTTCCTCATTGCCCTTTCGCTCGCCTTGTGTAGTCGGCTCAAGACCGGGGCCATTGCCCTCATGCAGGATCGCGCGACCGCGAAGATCGGGCAGGGCGAATGTGGTTCGGCCATCGCCGCCATACATGGTGCCATAAAGCGAGAAGAGGGCACTGTTCTGCGCAATGGGCAGGAGTTGGCCATCGGCATCGGCCCAGCCACGCGGGCAGAAATTGGACCCGAAAACGCGAATTTCTCCAATAAACGGATCCTGGGCGGACGCGGATGAAGCTGTACCCACAAGACCCGCGCCCGCGAGCAGTGCGGTCAGTGCCAGATTTTTGAACATGTTTTCCCCCTGCGGTTGATTGCGTTACGACACTATCGCACGTCTGGGGAAATTGGGAATCGACGCTCGGGTCAGACCGCGGGCGTCAACGGTTCACCGCTTCGAGGTCGAAGCAAGTCCGAAGCGTTCGACGGCAGCCCGGGCGATTGGCTCACCCCATTCCTGAACGAAATGACCGCCGTCCGCGATCTCCATGGGCTCGGGGCAATTCCTGATCAGTCGCTGGAGTGAGCGCATCGCCGGCGGACCCAACACCGGATCCTGCATCCCGATCGCCATGAAGCTCTCGCCCTGCCAGTCATCCTTCCAGAATTTCGCGGCGGCCAGCCCCGTATCCACACCTTCCATCTCGGGTGACGTCTGGACGAGCATCGGGAAGCGTCGAACGCCGGCCTTGTACTCATCACTGGGGAAGGGGGCGTTATAGGCCGCGGTCTCGGTGGCATTGAGAACAGGCGTCGCGCGCGCCATCAGGCCGCCAACATCGAAATTCGGGGTCGTGGCAACATAATTGCGCCAGGCGTCGAAACCCTCTCCGGCGGGACGCCCCACACCCAGCCCGGTATTCATGACCAGCAGCCGCGTAAAGCGGTCCGGGTAATCCATCGGGATCGTCAGTCCCAGCAGGCCGCCCCAGTCCTGGCAGACGAGACAGACATCCTCGATATCCATGCGTTCGACAAATGCCTTGAGCATGTTGCGATGGAAATGAAACGTGTACGTCGCATCCTCGACCGGCTTGTCCGAGCGACCGAAACCGAGAAAGTCCGGCGCAATCACACGGGCTCCGGCCTGCAGGAATACCGGGATCATCTTGCGATAGAGGAAGGACCAGCTGGGTTCCCCGTGCAGACACAGGAAAACAGGCGCGCCGGAGCGCGGGCCTTCGTCGACATAGTGAACCCGCAATCCCTCGTATCCGGGCAGGTCGTCCACGTAATTCGGGTCGTAGGACCAGTCCGGCAGATCCGCAAATCGCTCATCCGGAGTGCGCAAGCTGTTGAGTTGTGTTTCGACCATGTCTGCTCCCTTTTTGTGCACGCAGCCTAATCGGCATTGAGTGGCCTCGCCAGCATTGATCCGATCGGTTTGTCCTGCTAGGAGAAAAATCGAACTCCCCTTATTCGTTCACACGCGAAGAAAGTCATGCCCATGCCTGCAACAGCTTATGATGTTATCGTTATCGGTGGTGGCCCCGGCGGATATGTTGCCGCGATCCGGGCAGCACAACTGGGCATGAAGACCGCAGTGGTCGAGCGGGAGCATCTGGGCGGTATCTGCCTGAACTGGGGCTGCATTCCGACCAAGGCGCTCTTGCGGACGTCCGAGGTCTATCACCTCATGCAGCACGCCTCGGAATTTGGCCTCAAGGCCGAGAAGATCGGCTATGACATCGAGGCGATCGTCAAGCGCTCGCGCGGCGTCGCCAACCGCCTGTCCGGCGGCATCGGCATGCTGCTTAAAAAGAACAAGGTCGATGTCATCGAGGGTGATGCCACGCTCGCCAGGGGAACAGCGGCACCCAACGTCGTCGTCGCTGGCAAGACCTACACGGCAAAGCATGTGATTCTGGCGACCGGAGCGCGGGCCCGGACTGTCCCCGCGGCAGGGCTGGAGCCGGATGGTGACAAGGTCTGGACCTATCGCGAGGCCATGGT
>JAYZXG010000244.1:0-6813 GCA_036141435.1 Pseudomonadota bacterium
GACTGGACGGCGGCGAACTTCTGAAGACTCTGCATCGACCTGAACCGGTTCATTGTTTTCTCTCGCCGACGTAGCGGCTGATGTGAGTTTTCGGCCCGATTGTTGAGCCACCTCCCGGTTTCCTGCCGGCTGGCAATTCCGAGTTCACGAAGCGCCGCTCTGTAGGACGGAAGCTTATCGGTCACGACCCGGTCCGGCGCCCCATATCGCTTCATCGCTTTGCGTAGAAACTTCAGCGCTGCCTTGCGATTCCGCGTCTTTGTAACGTAGGCTTCCAGCACTTCGCCTTCGTGGTCGACCGCCCGCCAAAGATAGTGAAGCTCGCCATTAATACGCACGAAAACCTCGTCGAGATGCCAGGTCCAGTTCGAGTATTTCGTGTTCTGGACGCGGCGTCTTCGGATCGACGTCGCGAAGAGTGGACCGAAGCGGTTCTACCAAAATCTCACTGTTTCATGAGTGATATCGATGCCGCGTTCGTGGAGCAGATCCTCGACATTCCGGAGCGACAGCGGAAAACGGACATACATCATCACGGCCAAGCGGATGATCTCGGGCGAAGTCTTGAAATATTTGAACGGATTACGCATCGCGCGACGCTAGGAAACTGGCGCTCCACTCTCAAGCCAAAGTTCGTCTGACACTGCCTGGTTGATAATTTTCTGCTGGCGGCGCGAGTGGATTTCATGCTGATCGCGTATACGTAGGACAGGCCAACCCACCGAGAGGACCCATGTCTATTTTTGTTGCTTCTGCCCTGTTGTTGTCGGCGCCGGCTGACCACCACGATCATCATGGTCACCATGGCGATCATCATCAGACTGAGTCCCAGGTCAGCTCCACCGTTGCAGCGGATGTCCGGGCAGTTGATGCCGAAAACCGTGCCGCCGTGGTGCGACACGACGCCCTGACAGAACTGGGCATGGGTGCCATGATGATGCGCTTCAGTGTTGCAGACAACGTGGACTTCGACCTGTTTCAACCCGGCGCGGCCCTGACGATCACCGTCGTCAGTGGCGATGAGGGTTATGAAATCATTGCCGCTGAAGCGCGCGACAGCTGATCGACCAAAGACGATAAGGGCCGGTGCGTCCGGCCCTTCCCTGTCAGTCGAGGCGTACCGTCAAAGTCGCCTGGTCGCTGTGATAGATTCCATCCGGGCTCTCCGGCAGATCGATCCAGACGGCTGACAGCAGGACTTCGCCACTAATGTCCGCTGCGACCGAGAATTCGCCGGCATCATCTGTATGGGCATCAGAATACTGACCGTCCGGAGTATGGATTGTGACCCGGTGACCCGCCAGCGGTTGTCCGTCCTGATACAACGCGAAACGACCTTCCACATCGCCTGACACGACAAATTCCAGAGGGATTTCGAGCGGCTCACGCCATGCTGCAGCATGACCCTCACACGCTTCCACACAGAAGAAGGTCTTTGTCAGCTTGGAGTAGCTGCGCATCAGGGCAGGTGAACCGGTCAACGCATGAAACGCCGCCTGGACCTGCGGGTCGGCATCAATTTCCTCGAAATAGACATCCACGCTCTCCGGCGGGATTTCGCCTGACCGGGGGTGTGTAACGACGGCCAGCACGCCATACCCGGTCGCTACAGGCCGAAACCGGATATCCAGGGATGTCTCGGTTTCACTGAAATCAAACGCGTTGATTGCGGTTGTACCGATCCGGGCGGTCGCGATGGCGACACGCTCCTGGGCGAGAGGCGATTCCATATCGGGATATTCCAACGCGCTGGTCATGGCGATGGTGACGGCTTGCCCGGCTGGCCAGACGGCCTGCGGTGACGCGAGAAACGTCTTGTGCGCCAACGCTCCACCGGCGACGAGCGTCGCGAGGACACTCGCTGTGACACCCAGCACAGCGCTGCGCGCCAAAACTGATCGCTGTTTCATGAATTTCTGCATGTGTTCCCCCTAATGCGGTGAGTGACCGCGCCCGATCCGCTCGAGCTGCCGACCCAGTTGCTGCTTCAAGCCGAGGCTTGGCTTCTCGACCAGACTCCAGGACATGGCAGACACCAGACAGGTCACCGGCACTGTGATCAACCCGACCTTCACCGGATCCGCCTGCGGGTCCAGAAACAAAACGATCTGCATGATCGGATAGTGCCAGATGTAAATACCGTAGGACCAGTCAGGCAGGTCGGCACCCGTGGGCCACCGGTCCAGCGCGAAAAAGGCGATCGCGAACAGGCCGGAGGCCAGGGCAATGTTCTTGAAGACCTCGGCCATTGCCTGTTCGCCGAGGACCAGCCAGACCGGGATCGCCAGCAGCATCGGCCAGGGCAGGATGTGCACGCGATCACGCCAGGCGTGTACGACCATGCCCAAAGTGAATGCGGACGACAGGCGCGCTGCGCTGGATATCAAGGCGGGCGCGTCAGACCAGAACAGGCTGACAAACAGGTAAGCCAGTGTCGCCAGCCCGAACCAGGCCAGGCTGGCATATCGCCCCCAGGGCAAGGGCGAGAAGAACAGTAACGCCGCCGCGGCATAGGCAATCACCTCATACCGCAATGTCCACAAGGTCGCGGAAAACTCTCCGGCCCACGGGTGTGTGGAGAATATGCCCGCTGGCCCCTGCGTCGTGTCGAGAAACCCGAGCACATTGACCGGAAACATCCAGGTTTGGGGTGATTGAAAATACTCTCCAACCGACAGCGATGTGACGATGGGCCCAATGATGAATACGGCCGCAAAGGATAGCACCAGCAAGGCCGGCCAGAGGCGCAATGCACGGGCCGCAATGAATTGCGCGACATCTGAACGGCGCTCCAGACTGTCAGCAATCAGAAAGCCACTCAGGATGAAGAATGCATTCACGGCCGCATAGCTGAGCGACCAGCCATGGATCGCCAGCGGTGGCGGCGGGAGCGGCCCCTGTGTGACGATGATCGCGTGTTCCACGAGCACGGCCGATGCGAGCGCCAGCCTGATCGGTGTCAGGCGATTGTGCCGGCTGGTAAAAGCCGAACCGATAGTTTTCCAACTGGTGATGGGGCGCCCTCCCGATGCGATCCTGTTACAGATACGCGGGTATGGGCCGCCCCCCTCAAATGAGACTGGTCACGACCGCCGTTTGGCCAATTCCATTCGAACGAGGCGCTGAAGGCGCAGCACCAGTAACAACAGGCCGGCCAGCACGGTGAACAACGCGAACATCGAAGCCGTGATCAGGAGCGGATTGTTGAAGTTCTCACGCTCCTGATAATCCATGATGTGGAGCATCCAGAAGAAGTCGAACAAGCGCCAGTCATCATTGCGCCGCGCCATGACAAGGCCAGTATCCGGCGAGACATAGATCCGGGTTCCTTCACCGTCCGCAAAACTGATGCGCCAGGCTGATCCGGGCCTGCGATATTCCCAGGTCGGCTCCTCGAAAAACTCGACAGCAGCGATTTCGGGCGTTCCCGCATAATCCGCCAACGCGATCTCGATAGCGCGTTCGCGGGAAATCGGTGTGATCACCTCACCCGTTCGCGCATCCACCAGGGAACTGGACCAGTCAGGGCGATAGACGTTGTACACAGGCTGTCCCTGCCAGGCCTGCAGGCGAATCTCGGCCACGCCGGCATCGAGCTCCAGGGCCCGCGCTGCATCGGCGGGGCTGATCAGCTCCCCCGGATCGATGAGAAGCTCTTCGCGTTCGGCAATATTGTGCTCGCCCCGGACCTGTTCGATCGGGATGACACTCATGACTACACCGCCCGCAATCCAGAGTACGATCTGGATGCCAACGATCAGCGCGAGCCACTTGTGTATACGGATGGTCCAGCGTAGCAGCGCCGTCATGCTTTCCCCCTCAAAGTCCCGACTATCATCGCGTTCTTCCCGACAAGATCTACCCCTGAACAGCATCTAGCCTTCACGGGCAAACAATTCCTTCAACCGCTTGCGGGCGCGATAGACACGCACTTCTGCCGCCTTCGATGAGATCCCCATCACCGCCCCGATCTCGGCCAGTGACAGTCCTTCAACAGCCGACAGCAAGAGCGGTGTTCGCAAGCCTTCCGGCAGCGTTTTCAACACTGCTCCAGCTCTGGCAAGCTCCGCCTTGTCCCCTGTGACCTGTTCTGGATCAGGCGTTTCGGCCGGAAGCAACGCCTCTCTGTCCTCGAGGCCGATCCAGTTCATGACCGCTCGCCTGCGGTGATGATCCCGCGCCTTGTTGCGGGCGATAAAGAACATCCAGGTGACAAAGGACCGCGAGGGGTCGTAGCGAGCAAGATTGCGGTGGATGGCGATAAACGTGTTCTGAGCCACATCCTCCGCGTCGGCACGGCTGCCCACCTGCCGCCCGAGAAACTGCACCAGTCTTGGCGCATGGCGCTGCATCAGCCGGTTGAACGCCTGTGCATCACCGTCCCTGGCGCGTATCGCAAGTTGTTCGTCGGTCGGATCGAGTGCGGATCCGTCAGCCTCATTCCTCGACATCAAAGGCGTCAGCCAGACGGGCATCAAATTCTGCGCGCTGCTGCTCGGTCATGACCTCGCGCATCGCCATGATGTGGTGGAGCGTGGCCATCTGCAGATCCCCCATCACATCGTGAAATGTCTCGGCAGCCTCGGCGACGTCATCAGTCATTTCACGGTCGGCCAACAAGGCCCGACCGATCGCGCGCCGGGCGTCGCTCACTTGCTGCTCATATCCGACCCGCTGGGCCGCAAAACTCGCCTCCAGTGCCTCGATCGCGGTTTCCTGCTCCCGGTCCAGGGCCAGTTCATCATGGATGATCGCATGCAGGCTGGCAGAAGCACCGTCATGGTGACCCAGTACATTCATGCCAAGCCATACCCCGGCAAATCCGCTCGTCAGACCCAAGGCTGTCGCCAGTATCCCTGCCCGCCAGATCATCGCACTCCTCCCTCATCGACGAGTGCCGAGAAAGACCACCCGGCATCCTCGTCGAAGACTGCGAGGAGATCGGGCTCGGAGTGACCCATGGCGCCGGCGCCCAGAGCGCCTCCAACAACCAGGGCCACTACGGCTGGCACCGCCCGCAAGACGAGCGCCCGGCCCAATGTCACTCCCGCAGCTGAACGCGTATCATCGCTGTCGATACGCGCCCAGACAGCGGACTGGAATTCAGCCATATCGACACTGGTTTCGTCGGATTTCAGCGCGCCGAGAAGACGCTCGAGATGCTCGTCAGACATGAGTGACTCCGTCAGGACGTATGGAGATGCTTGATGCGCCATCCCGCACCAGTCCGCACAAGTATAGCCGTTCCGTGAGCATCGCGCTCGCGCGGCTCGCCTCGGACCTCGTACTCCATGCGGATATCGAATGTGGCATAGGCCAGGTTCCGGTCCGCATTCACCGAGTAACCGGACCAGTCGTAGACATGGAATGTGACATGCTCGGCCCCAAATTCGGGCGCCAGATGATGGTCTCGATATTCGGCCCAGCCGACATCGCTGCCGCTGCCTTCGAAAATCGTGAAGTCGGCTCCGTCGGGCAGAACCCAGCGTTCCGCCTCTTGAACATTCTCCTCGGACAGCGCGCCCGAATAACTCTCGAGAACAGCGGCAATGTCCGCGGCATCATCCGAGAGAACGGGCGCCGTCATCACGAATGCGGTCGCAGCTCCGGTCATTCCGTATCTGATCCAAGCCATTTCACCCTCTCAAATCGTTATCAAGGCCTGCGCGGCCGGCTGATCAAGGCTTCACCCCACGCGCGCAAACGAGTACGCGCAGGTCGCTCGATCCACTCATACGTGCCCGCCGAGACGCCGATCATCACCACCAACATCATCAGCAGCACTGGCCAAGATACTGTCTGGTCGACCACTCCCAAGACGTCCTGCAACAGATTGAACCCGACCATGAAAAACGGAACGTGGATCATATAAACACTGTAGGAGATGTCCCCGAGATAGCTCATCGCACCGGTTCGCGTTTCGCCTTTGTGCCGGTCGAGCTCCGCAAGAAGGAAAATTATCGGCGCGCCGAGCAGCGCGATCACTCGATCATCCCAAGCGAAGTGTGCGGCCAAAAGATAAACCGCCAGAACTCCTATGAACGCATATCGGGCGACTGGACGGGGCAAAACATATGCTTGTCCCAGACGATAAAGGCCAATCCCAATCAAGAATTCTGGGATTATCCGAATCACGCCGAAGCGCTCTGTTGCCATCGGCAACGTCTCGGAAAAAAGGCGCAGGTGAAGCTGGTCCAGTGCAAAAAAAAGAACGGCGGCGATGCCGAGCAGGAGCCAAGGGCGATGCTTCAAGCCCAGAGCTGTCATCAGGTAAGCCGGAAAGGTCAGATAAGCGAACCATTCGGCGCTGATCGACCATGACGGTCCATTCCAGCTGAGATCGGGAGCGAACCCCCACGCATGGATCATCAAAATATTGGCAGGCAGGTCAGCCACGGCGAACCGATCAGCTTCGAAAGGCACCTCAAGTGCCGCGGCGACGAACCAGACGAGAAGAAGAAACAAGATCACCGCAATATGCAATGGCCAGATCCTGGCAAAGCGGGCGACCAAAAACCGGGCGAAATTGAACCGCCCCTCTTCTCGCGCTCGTAGGTATACATGAGCGAGCACAAAGCCGGACAGGATAAAGAATAGGTCTACTCCAAATCGGCCCATCGCCAGCAATTGCGTGGTCGCGTCGACGTCAAAGTCCCAAGGAGCGCGCCAATGATAAAACACGACCCATAGTGCAGCAAAGAAGCGTAATCTCGTAAGAGACAGCAGATTTGCGGGATAGCTCACCCTAGCCGCCACCAAACAGATGCCGCAAACCGCCATGAGCCAGCGCACCGCCCAGGAAGCCGTTGAGCA
>JAYZXG010000245.1:0-3123 GCA_036141435.1 Pseudomonadota bacterium
TTCCGGTGTCCATCACGCTCGAGCCGCGGGAGGGCACGCTGACGCTGGTGTCCACGACCTTCCCCGACATCGCGGGCGAGGGTGTGTTCAGCTATGCGTCTGATCTTGCCGCCTTTGACGGTGTCACCCTGACCACGGTCAGCGGTACCGCCTCGATCACGGCTGAAGAGGTCCTGCGTGGCAGCTATGACATCACGCAGGCAGCCTCTGAAGGCTGGCGTCTCAGCGCCATCACCTGTACCGGCGATGACGATAACGGCTCTGTCTTCGATCTCGCCAATGGCACTGCCACCATTGATCTGGACCCGGAAGAGACGATCACCTGTACCTTCGCCAATGTGCGTGACGAAGAGTACATCCGGGAGATCACCCAGTCCGCGATCCGCAGCTTCATGGCGGCGCGTGCTGACCAGATCCTGACCAACTCTCCGACGCTTTCGCGCCGCATGCGCGAAGGTGACGGCGTTGCGACCCAGAACCATTTCTCTGCCAACATGACGGAGATGGGTTTCCGCGCGAACTTCTCGACCAGCCTCAATGCGATGCGCATGGCGGCCCGGGATGACCGTGCGCCGTCCAACGCTGACGAAGTCCTCGGTGTCCACAATGCCACGGGCATGGGTTCGCTGGATGTCTGGTTCGAGGCCAGCTATGCCAGCGCGACCGATAACCGTGCCGGCCTCGATGCGGAATCGGACTTCGGCATGTACACGATCGGTGCGGACTTCCTGCAGTCAGAAAACCTGCTGCTGGGTGCGCTCGTACAGTTCGACAGTGCTGAAACGGTGACGGGTGAATGGCGCAGCCGTGTCGAAGGCGATGGCTGGCTGGCAGGTCCTTATGTTGTGGCCCGTCTTGCCGAAAACCTGATCTTCGATGCCCGCGGTGCGTGGGGTCGTTCCGAGAACGAAGTGAACCCGATCGGGACGTATTGGGATGAGTTCGAGACCGAGCGCTGGCTCGTCGAAGCCAACCTGACCGGTGATTTCCATGCCGATGGATGGCGGGTGACGCCAGAGCTGGGCATCGCGTACTTCACCGAGGAGCAGGCGGCCTATACCGACAGTCTCGGCATCTTCATTCCGTCCCAGGAAATCACCATTGGCCGCGCCAATTTCGGTCCTGAATTCGCCTACCGCTTTGACCGCGGAGAGGGTGGATTTGTGGAGCCGTTCGTTCGCGTCAATGCGATCTGGGATTATGAGGATGTTGAAGTCATCAATACCAATGGTGTCTTGCAGGCGATTGGCGACGTTCGCGCCGATGCACGCCTCGGGGTAAACGCCCAGTTCGCGAATGGCGGCGTGTTGTCCGCCGAGGTGGGTGTCCAGGG
Organism: Pseudomonadota bacterium; assembly: GCA_036141435.1. Classification (GTDB taxonomy): domain Bacteria; phylum Pseudomonadota; class Alphaproteobacteria; order Caulobacterales; family Maricaulaceae; genus Maricaulis. Next base: position 1,334 of record JAYZXG010000245.1, read on the forward strand.
AATTGGCGAGAGCCGGTTCGAGGCCAATACCGGTATGATCCGTATTCGCCTGCCTTTGAGCATGGACTAATCCTGAAACACTTTCAGAGTGGTGGAAGTCGCTTCCCATTTGGAAGCGGCTTTCTTCTTGTCTAGGCACCCGCACGCGCATGGAATAAGCTCGCGCCATGAGCATTCACGTCTCCAGACTCCAGGCCTTCCAGGACCAGTGCGCGCTGTCGCCGGCTGATGCGGCGCATGCGCTTGAGCTGGTGCAGCAAACCGGTGAGCCGCTGGACCAGATCCTGGCGCAGCTCGGACTCATGTCCGAAGCCGACCTCGCTGCGGCCTTTGCCGCCGAGGCCGGAGTGCCGCTGGCGGATGAGAGCCAGCTGCCGGATGTGGCGGAGCTGGCCGAGTTTCGCGAACAGATGAATGCGGAATTCCTGCGCCAGGAGCGTGTGCTGCCGCTGCGCTCGGAAGCCGACGGTGTGGTGTGCGCTCTCGTGGACCCGCGCAATGGCGATGCGATCAAGGGGGTCGAGTTTGCCTTGCGCAAGCCGATCCGGCCGGTCGTCGTGACGATTTCGGAGTTCAACCGCCTGGCCGAGGATCATCTGAGCGAAGAGGTCGAGCGCAGCGAGGCCACGGAGCTGGATGTGTCCGCCGATGCGGCGCGCCTGCGGGATCTGGCCAGTGCGGCGCCGACTGTCCGCCTGGTGAACCTTCTCATCTCGACCGCAGTCGAGGCGCGTGCGTCCGACATTCACATCGAGCCCGGGCAACGGGACGCCGAGATCCGTCTGCGTATCGATGGCGCCATGCGCACGGAGCGAAGCATCTCCACGGCACAGGCGCTGGCCCTTGTCTCGCGGATCAAGGTCCTGGCGGAACTGGATATTGCAGAGCGTCGACGGCCCCAGGACGGGCGTTTCAGCCTGCCTGTCGCCGGCCGCTCGGTGGATCTCCGGATCTCCGTTGTTCCCGGACAGTTCGGGGAAGGGGTGGTCATTCGCCTGCTCGATCCGGCTGCCAGTCTCCAGGAATTGTCCCAGCTGGGTTACCCGCAACACATCACCGACATCGCCGAGCAGGCGCTCGGCCGACCACACGGATTGATCCTGGTGACCGGACCGACCGGCAGCGGCAAGACCACATCGCTGTATTCCTTCCTGCGGCGCCTCGCGGATGGCGAACGCAAGATCCTCACCATCGAGGACCCGATCGAGTATCGCCTCCCCGGCATCGCGCAGTCGCAGACCAATGCCGCCATCGGCGTCACCTTCGCCAGCGCCCTGCGGTCTTTCCTGCGTCACGATCCGGATGTGGTGATGGTGGGCGAAATCCGCGACGCGGAAACCGCACGCACCGCGGTCCAGGCCGCCATGACGGGGCATCTCGTCCTGTCGACCTTGCATACCAATGACGCACCGTCCGCGGTGCTGCGCCTGATCGACATGGGAGTCGAGGATTATCTGCTGGCCTCGACGCTCGTCGCGGTGTTCGGGCAACGTCTGGTCCGCCGGCATTGCGCCAGTTGTGGCGGTGCCGGCTGCGAACAGTGCAATGGCAATGGCTATCGCGGGCGACTGGCACTCGCCGAGGCCTTCCTGGTGGATGATGATTTGCGCCGGAGTATCCGGGCCGGGGGGACGGTACAGGATCTGCGCGATCACCTGGCCACCCGCGATTATCAGACGATGACCGATGATGCTGCTGCGAAGCTGGATGCGGGCCTGACCTCGGCGGACGAGATCCAACGCGCGCTCGGATCGCTGCGCTGATCATGGCGGACGATCCTCAAAACGCGA
>JAYZXG010000246.1:0-11036 GCA_036141435.1 Pseudomonadota bacterium
CCGGAGGAATTATTCCTCGGTTGCAGCCTCTTCGGCGTCAGCAGCCGGAGCAGCTGCGCCAAACTCGTCGTCTTCACGCTCTGCATTGGCCTCGTGCAGCTCGGCTGCCTGGGCGTCTGCAATTGCGCGTTCTTCGTCCGCTGCCGCTGCGACAACGTCCTCACCAGCAGCCTGGCGCTCGGCTTCGTCTTCGGAACGGGCGACGTTGATCGTCACGTTCACGGAAACGTCGGCGTGCAGGCGGATGCGGACTTCGTGCAGACCCAGGGTCTTGATCGGTGCGTTGATCGCAACCTGACCACGGGACACGGAAACGCCGGCTTCGGAGATCATCTCGGCGATGTCACGCGAGGTGACAGAACCGTAGAGCTGACCGCTTTCGCCTGCCTGGCGGATCAGAACGAAGCTTTCGCCGTCGATCTTCTCGCCGTCGGTGGCAGCAGCTGCTGCACGCTCGGCATTGCGCTTTTCCAGGGCTTCACGCTCGGCTTCGAACCGGGCCAGGTTGGCTTCGGTTGCGCGCAGAGCTTTTTCCTGCGGCAGCAGGAAGTTGCGGGCGTAACCCGGGCGTACGGTGACGACGTCACCCATCTGGCCCAGATTTTCAACGCGTTCCAGGAGAACCAGTTTCATCGTCAGTTCTCCTTAGTCTGCAGCGTACGGCAGCAGAGCCAGCTGGCGAGCGCGTTTGATGGCGCGAGCGAGTTGACGCTGTTTCTTGCCGGAAACTGCGGTGATGCGGGACGGGACGATCTTGCCACGCTCGGACATGTAGCGAAGCAGGAGCTTGGGGTCTTTGTAATCGATCTTCGGTGCATTCTCACCGGAGAACGGGCAGACCTTGCGGCGACGCATGAACGGACGGCGTGCCGGGATATTGGAAATGTTTCCAGAAGACATTCTCGGCTCTCCTTAGGTGCGTTCACGACGACCGCGGCGATCGTCTTTCTTGGTCAGGATTGCAGACGGGTTTTCCGTGTGCTCGTCGACGCGGACCGTCATGTGACGGATGACGTCTTCGGACAGGCGCTGCAGACGGTCCAGTTCGTCGATGACGTCAGCAGACGCATCGATGTCGATCAGACCGTAGTGACCTTTGCGGGACTTGTTGATGCGGTAGGCCAGGTTGCGAAGACCCCAGTATTCGGTCTTGCCGGCTTTGCCGCCTTTTTCCTCGATGAGGGTTTTGACGTCCTCGATGAGGGATTCCATCTGTGCCGGAGACATGTCCGGGCGAGCGATGAAAATGTGCTCGTAAAGTGCCATTTCGGCTCCCTTCAAGTCGATTGCGGCGCAGACCAAGCCGAAGGGTCGGGCAGGTCCGCGGTGGCTCCGGCCTCCATGCCTCACCCCATGTGAGCCATATAAAGAGGACGGACCGCAATCACGCGAAGCGCGGGCTTTATCCGATCTTGTGACCACATTCAAGCCGCAAGGACGCTTGCGCTCCGCATGGAATATTGGCTATCGAGCTCTCGCACCCAGTTCAGGGGAGGAAATTTAAATGAAACTCGCCTTTGTTTTTCCCGGTCAGGGCTCCCAGGCCGTGGGTATGGGCCAGGAACTTGCCGACAACTTCGCCAGTGCCAAGGCCGTCCTCGACGAGGTCGATGCCGCGCTGGGCCAGGACCTGTCCGGCCTGATGGCCAATGGACCCATCGAAGACCTCACACTGACCGAGAATGCGCAGCCCGCCCTGATGGCTGCCAGCCTCGCCGTCATGCGGGTGCTGGAAAACGACTTTGACGTAAACGTCACGGCGGCCTCCTTTGTGGCAGGCCACAGTCTTGGTGAGTATTCAGCACTGGCAGCGGCGGGCTCGCTGTCCATCGCTGACGCGGCCAAACTGCTCAAGCTGCGTGGCCAGGCCATGCAAAAGGCAGTTCCGGTCGGCGAGGGAACGATGGCAGCCCTCCTGGGGGCGGACGAGGATCTCGCCGCCCAGGCGGTCGCTGCCGGCCAGACAGCCGGTGTCTGCGGCATCGCCAATGACAATGCTCCGGGTCAGATCGTGATCTCCGGTGCGACCGCTGCCATCGAGGCCGCGATTGCCAAGGCCGGCGAGCTGGGTCTGAAGAAGGCCATGAAACTCCCGGTCTCTGCACCCTTCCATTGCCCGATGATGCAGCCGGCGGCGGATGCCATGGCAGAAGCCCTGGCGGCTGCAACGATCAATGCGCCCGCCGTCCCGGTGGTCGCCAATGTCACGGCGCGCCCGACCGATGATGTCGAGACCATTCGCCGCCAGCTGGTGGAACAGGTCACCGGCCGGGTTCGCTGGCGCGAGAGTGTCATGTGGATGGTCGAGGAGGGCGGTATCACCACGCTCGCCGAAGCCGGCGCCGGCAAGGTGTTGTCCACCATGCTCAAGCGCACCACAAAGGACGCCAAGGGCCAGCCGCTCAACAGTGCGGCGGATCTGGAAGCGTTTGCTGCGGCCGTGAAAGCTGACGCATAGGGTCATGAGCACGGGGCCGGACAGTGATATCGCAGGCTGGGGCGCTGTCCGTGCGAGGCTGAAAGCCGCGCTCGTCAGTCCCGATGGCGGGGTGATCTGGCTGGCCTACCTGCTTGATATGCTCGCTTTGTTTGTCTTGATCGCGTCGGGCTGGATATTTGTATCCGTGCTCCTTTTCGTCGCGGCACGTTTTGCATCACGTAAGCCCACAATGATCGGTTGGGGGTTTCTTGCAGCACTGGTCAGTTTCATTCTGGTCCCCATGCTGTTTCAATTATTCAACCCGTCCTGATTGGAGAGATTCGGATGTTTGATCTTACCGGCAAGAATGCCCTTGTGACCGGCGCGACCGGCGGTATCGGCAAATCCATCGCCAAGGCGCTGCACGCGCAGGGCGCGACCGTGGCGCTGTCCGGCACGCGTGAAAACGTGCTGGCCGAGCTGGCCGCTGAACTGGGAGAACGCGCGCATGTATTGCCGTGCAACCTGTCTGACGCGGAAGCCGTGGACGCGCTGCCGAAACAGGCGGCGGACGCCATGGGCTCGCTGGATATCCTGGTGGCCAATGCCGGCATCACCAAGGACCAGCTGCTGATGCGTATGAAGGACGAGGACTGGGACCAGGTCCTCCGCATCAACCTGGACAGTTATTTCCGCCTGTCCCGCGCAGCCCTGCGCGGCATGATGAAGGCCCGTCACGGCCGTATCATCGGCATTACGTCTGTTGTGGGTGTCATGGGTAATCCGGGCCAGTCCAACTACTGTGCCTCCAAGGCGGGCATGATCGGCTTTTCCAAGTCGCTCGCCCAGGAAGTCGCTGCACGCGGCGTTACCGTGAACTGTGTCGCTCCGGGCTTCATCGCTTCGCCGATGACTGACGTGCTCAATGATGAGCAGCGCTCGGCCATCCTCAGCAAGATCCCGGCAAACGATCTGGGCAGCGGTGATGACATCGCGTCCGCTGTTGTCTATCTCGCCAGCGCCGAAGCCGGCTACGTGACGGGCCAGACCCTGCACGTGAATGGCGGCATGGCGATGATTTAATTGAAACCTGCGGGTGCCGTATACGGCAGCTTCGCTAGCCACGGCGAATGAAGTGTGCTAGGTGCCCGCGCATCTTCGGGAAAGTACGGTAAAACCTGACTTCCCGTCCTTTCCTGCATCGCTATAGTCATGGCGATGAATCACTATGAGGGTCTGAAATGTCTGACGTTCTCGAGCGCGTAAAGAAAATCGTTGTTGAGCATCTTGATGTCGATGCGGACAAAGTCACCGACAATGCAAGCTTCATCGATGATCTGGGCGCTGACTCCCTGGACAATGTTGAGCTGGTCATGGCTTTTGAAGAAGAGTTCGACATCGAAATTCCGGATGATGCAGCAGAGCACATCCAGAAAGTCGGCGATGCTGTGAAGTTCATCTCCGAAAAGGTCGGCTAACTGACCCACGCCATGCGTCGCGTCGTTGTCACGGGGATTGGGCTCGTAACCCCACTGGGCCAAGGCCAGGATGCCGTTTGGAAACGGTTGATTGGCTGTGAGTCCGGTCTGGGCCGAATCGAGCATTTCGAGACCGATGATCTGGCTTGCCAGATCGCCGGGCTTGTTCCCCGTGTAGACGGCCGCGGTGGCGGCTCTCCGGATATGGAGGGCGTATTCGATCCGGACGCGGTGATGTCACCGCGTGAACAAAAGCGGATCGATGATTTTATCCTCTACGGCATCGCCGCAGCGGATCAGGCTCTCGCCGACAGCGGCTGGGAGGCTGAAGATGACGCGGCCCGGGAACGGGCCGGCGTCATGATCGGATCGGGCATTGGGGGTCTGGAAACGACCTATGATGCCTCGATCACGCTCCACGAGAAGGGGCCGCGACGCCTCTCTCCCTTTATTATTCCAGGCATGCTGATCAACCTCGTCTCCGGACAGGTGTCCATCAAGCATGGCCTGAAAGGTCCCAACCACGCGGTCGTTACGGCCTGTTCCACGGGCGCCCACTCCATCGGGGATGCGGCGCGGCTGGTCGCGCGCGGGGATGCGGACATGATGGTCGCCGGTGGCGCCGAAGCCGCCGTCTGCCGCCTGGGCATTGGCTGTTTCGTCTCGCTCAAGGCCCTGTCGTCCAATTTCAATGACAATCCCACCGCGGGATCACGCCCCTATGACAAGGACCGGGATGGTTTTGTCATGGGCGAGGGCGCCGGTGTTGTCGTGCTGGAAGAGTATGAATCGGCCAAGGCACGCGGCGCGCGGATCTATGCCGAGGTGAAGGGCTACGGTCTTTCCGGCGATGCCTATCACATCACCGCACCTGCTGAGGACGGCAATGGGGGCTATCGCTCCATGCAGGCCGCACTCAAGGATGCCGGCCTGGAAGCCTCCGACATCGATTACGTCAACGCGCATGGCACCTCGACGCCGCTGGGTGACGAGATCGAGTTGCGCGCTGTAGAACGTCTGTTTGCCGGCGCGTCGGATGATCTGGTCATGTCATCGACCAAGTCCGCCATCGGGCACTTGCTGGGGGCTGCGGGCGCTGTCGAGGCGATTTTCTCGATCCTGGCCATGAAACACGGCGTATGCCCGCCAACGCTGAATCTCGACAACCCGTCCGTCGAGACCGACATCAACCTGGCAGCCAAGGCGCCGGTTGAGAAATCTATCAGCGCTGTACTGTCGAATTCTTTTGGATTCGGTGGCACAAATGCTTCGGTCGTATTTGTAGCGGCTGACTGACCGCGTACGGGGAATAGTCATGAGTGAAGTGGACGCGCGCAAACCTGCGCCGCTGTGGATGAAGCTCCTTATCTGGGGCGGTGTGGCGCTGGTTGTTCTGGCGCTGCTCGCGGCCGGTGGCGCGTATGCCGGCTATCGCTGGATGCAGAACGAGTTTGCGGCCGCCGGCCCGACGACTGCGGCCAGGGTGACCACCCTGCCACGCGGTTCCGGGCTGATCCGAATTGCGGGCCAGCTGGAAGACGAGGGCCTGATTACGGACGCTCGCGTGTTCCGCTTTGCCATCACGCTGGATGATGGGGACCGCTCGCTGCGTGCCGGTGAGTATGAGATACCGGCGGGGGCATCCATGGCCCAGATCTATGAATTGCTGCGGTCCGGCCAGACCGTCCAGCATCCCGTGACCCTGGCAGAAGGGCTGACCAGCGCCATGATCGTGCGCTCCCTCGCCGAGGAGGCGGTCCTGACGGGCGATATCAGTGAGACCCCGGCCGAGGGTGCGCTGTTGCCGGAAACCTACCTGGTGACCCGCGGCACCTCTCGCCAGGAGATCATTGAGCGCATGGCGCGGGCCCAGGACGAACTGCTCGACGCATTGTGGGATCAACGGGCAGAAAACCTGCCGTTCGAGACCCGCGAGCAGGCGATTATCCTGGCTTCGATCGTCGAGAAGGAAACCGGCATTGGTGGCGAACGCGGTGAAGTGGCCGGTGTCTTCGTCAACCGGCTGCGTCGGGGCATGCGCCTGGAAAGCGACCCGACGATTATCTACGGCATCTCCCGGGGCGAGCCGCTGGGCCGCGGCCTGCGTCGGTCCGAGATTGATAATGCCAACAATGCCTGGAACACCTACCAGATCCCGGCATTGCCGCCGACGCCGATCGCCAATCCCGGCCGCGAAGCGATCGCCGCGGTGCTCAATCCGACTGAGACGACTGCGCTGTTTTTCGTCGCTGACGGAACGGGGGGGCATGCGTTTGCCGATACCTATGCCGAACATCAGCAGAATGTGCGTCGCTGGCGCCAGATCGAGCGGCAGCGCCGCCAGGCAGGAAACTAGAGATGAGCCAGCTGTCCGGCATGACCGGTTTTGCGCGCGCCGAGGGTCAGCACGAGACCGTGCGCTGGGTGTGGGAGGTACGCAGCGTCAATGGCAAGGGGCTGGAGGTTCGCGCCCGTATTCCCTCCGGGCATGACGGGCTGGACCTGAAGATCCGCGAGCAGGCGCGCAAGCGTTTTACGCGCGGTAACCTGCAGGCCTCGCTCAATCTCAAACGCGATGCCAGCCAGTCAGCACCGGTCATCAACCGGGCAGCGCTGGAGGCCTTGTTGGCGCAAGCCGAGGATCTGGTCCTGTCCAATCGTGTCGAGCGTCCCCGTCTGGACGGATTGCTGGCAATCGATGGAATTCTCGAAACGTCTGCAGACCCGGACCCTGAAGCGCGTGCGGCGCTGGAGAAGGCGTTGCTGGCCGGTCTCGGCGAGGCCCTGGACGGGCTCAAATCTGCTCGAGAGGAAGAAGGCGCGGCCCTGGCGCCCGTGCTGTCCGGTCACATCGACAAGGTGGAAAGCCTGACGGATGCGGCCGAGCGTAATGCGGCGACCCGGATTGATGCGATCCGCGACCGACTGTCCGCAAAGATCGCGGAGCTGGTCGACGCCGAGCTCGAGGAAAATCGCCTCGCCGCCGAGATCGCCATGCTGACGGTCAAGATGGATGTTCGAGAGGAACTCGACCGGTTGCGCGCGCATGTCGCCTCTGCCCGGGAGCTGCTGAAGCAAGGCTCGCCAGTGGGGCGCAAACTCGACTTTTTGTCACAAGAGTTTAATCGTGAGGCGAACACCTTGTGTTCGAAATCCTCTGACTCGTCGCTGACGCAGATTGGTCTGGATTTGAAGAACGTGATCGATCAGTTCAGGGAGCAGATCCAGAATGTCGAGTGACGGCTTTTCCGGAACCATTTTCAGAGGACGTCGCCGCGGCGTGTTGATCGCGTTGTCCAGCCCATCCGGTGCCGGCAAGACGACACTCTCAAAACGCCTGCTCAGCCAGAACCCGGATGTGGTCCTTTCGATCTCCTGTACGACGCGCAAGCCGCGTCCGGGCGAGATCAATGGCCAGGATTATGACTTCATCTCCGTGGAGGAATTCAAGAAGCGGATTGATGCGGGCTATTTCTTCGAGTGGGCAGAGGTTTTCGGTCGTTATTACGGCACGCCGAAAACGCCGGTCATGGAAGCGATCGACGAGGGTCGTGATGTGATCTTCGACATCGACTGGCAGGGCGCTCAGATCATCGCCGACCAGGCGCCGGCGGACACCGTGCGTATCTTCATCCTGCCGCCGTCACTGGCCCTGCTGGAAGACCGCCTGCGCAAGCGGGGCCAGGATTCCGACGAGGTCATCCGCGATCGCATGAACCGCGCCAAGGACGAGATCTCGCACTGGGATGAATATGACTATGTCATCGTCAATGATGACTTCGCGCGGGCGCTGGAAAAACTGAACCAGGCGCTGCATGCAGAGCGCCTCAAGCGCAATCGTCACCCGTGGCTGGGTGAGTTTGTCGACGCGCTCATGGAGCAGTAGCGGCCCGCCAGGCACGTGCCAGTCTCTGGAAACCAGCAATATCGATCGTCTCGGCCCGCAGGCCGGGATCGATGTCGGCTGTCTTCAGGAGCGCTTCGGCGGATGCACGGGTCTTGCCAGCGGCTGCGGCCAGGCTCTTGCGCAATGTCTTGCGGCGCTGGCCGAAGGCAGACGCGGTGACTTCACCCAGCGCCTTGAGATCATCGAAACGCTGGTCTTCGGGAAGCGGGTCCAGAACCACGACAGCGCTTTCCACCTTGGGCGGCGGCGTGAAGGCCCGGGCGGGAATTTTCAGGGCAAGACGGGCGTCACAGACGGACTGGGAGAGAATGGCCAAACGGCCATAGGCCTTGCTTCCGGGCTGGGCAACGACGCGGTCGGCGACCTCGCGCTGGAACATCAAGACAGCCCGGCGCCACCAGATCGGGGAGGCTTCCAGCCATTTGATCAGCAGCAATGTACCAACATTGTAGGGCAGGTTAGACAGGATTGTGCAGGGGCCATCGGGCAGGACCGTCGGTTCATCGACCTTCAGCGCATCTGCTTCGACAATCTTGAGCGTCCCGGGATAGGCCGCACCGATTTCGCCCAGCGCGTCCAGGAAACGGCTGTCCTTCTCCACGACCAGCAGGGAGCCGGTACCGTGTGCGAGAATACCGCGCGTCAATCCACCCGGTCCCGGTCCGATCTCGATGGCAGACTGTTGGGAGATGTCGCCCGCGAGGCTGGCGATCTTCCGGGTCAGGTTCAGGTCGAGCAGGAAGTGCTGGCCAAAGGACTTGTTCGCACCCAGACCGTGCGCCGCGATGACATCGCGCAACGGGGGAAGATCATCGATCATGAGGCTCTGTTCCCTGCGATTTCCTGCGCCTGCCGCAAGGCTGCGATCAGGCTGTCGGGGCGGGCGCGACCGGTCCCGGCAATATCGAATGCGGTGCCGTGGTCAGGTGAGGTCCGCACGACGGGCAGGCCCAGCGTCGTGTTGACACCGCCATGAAAGTCCAGCGTCTTGACCGGGATCAGCCCCTGGTCGTGATAGTGGCAGATGGCGGCGTCATAGCCTGCGCGCGCCTCCGCGTGGAACAGGGTGTCCGGTGGCATCGCGTCGGTGATCGCGATCCCTGCGGCCCGCAGGGCCTGCGCCGCCGGATTGATAATCTCGATTTCCTCGCGGCCCAGGGCACCGTCCTCTCCTGCGTGCGGATTGAGACCGGCGAGCGCGAGGCGGGGCCGGGCGATACCGAAATCGCTCTGGAGGGCCTGGTGGGTGAGGCGGGCAACGTGGCAGATGCGCTCGGCATTGATCGCCTCGACCGCTTCCTGCAGCGACACATGGATGCTGGTCAGAACCACACGCAACCCGCCGCCGGACAGCATCATCAACGGGCCGCGAGGGCCTTTGACCGGGACGGCTGATGTCAGCTCTGCAAGGTATTCCGTATGCCCCGGAAAATTGAATCCGGCCTCGTACATCACCGACTTGGCGATCGGCGCGGTCACAACGGCCGATATCCGTCCGGCGAGCGCATGGGTGACGGCGTCCTCGATAGCGCTGCCGATCGCAGCAGCATTGCCGGAGCGCGGTTGTCCCATCGTGACCGGACCGGGCAGGGCTTTACCCTGGGGCAGAACCGGCAAGGCGGTCGGGAAGACCGCCTGCGCGTCTTCAGGCGCGGCTATGGGATGACCGTGGGGGAAACATGAAGGATCACCGACAACAAGAAAGGCCGGACCGGTCTCGTGCAGGGCGGTCCAGGCCTTGCTGATGATTTCCGGGCCGATACCTGCCGGATCACCCATCGTGACTCCGATGGGAGCCGGAGGCGTCATCAGTTGCGGATCTCGATCGTGCTGTCGCGGCGAAGGTCTCGCAGCCAGCGTCGGGACAACAGCGACAACTGTTGGCCGCGCAACTGGTTTTCCAGGTCTGAACGGGACGGAACGCCCGGGCCTGCAATCTCGCGCGAACACACGACGATACTTTGAACACCGGCCGCGGAATCGATCACACCGGTATTCTCACCCTCGTTCAGGGGGGCGAGCGAGTCGCGGATCTGCGGCAGCAGCGCGTCGGCGCCGATCGATCCCAGCGGCGTGACAATGGCGCCGGTGATCTCTGCAGCAACCGCATCAAGCGAGTCGCAGGACGGATTGGCGCTCATGGCGCGTCGGACTTCATCGCGTGTGCTGTCGGTGACGGCGCTGTTGGGCACGGTCAGCTGCACCAGGTCATATTGCAGTGTGGTGGTCCCATCACGCGCACCGACCAGCGCGATAATCATGTAGCCGCCCGGCACCCGAACCGGGTTGGACAATGCGCCGCCCTGTTGCTGGAAGACCGGTACCAGCTGGGGCACGATCTGTGCGACTTCCGGCTGCAGCTGTGACGCGGCGATCCAGCCGATGTCACCACCGGTGGACGCAGACGGAGCGTCGGAGAATTGTTGCGCCAGCTGCGGGAAACCAATGCCCTGTTGAAGCTGGTTCATGACCGCGATAATGCGCTGTGTGACTTCTTCTTCTTCCGCCGCGGAGCGAATTTCGAAGAACATCTCGAAAATGCGGAATTGCGGCTGGGAGGCGCTCGCTGCGAGACGTTCCAGCGCCAGTTCGATTTGCTGGTTGGAGACCCGGACACGTGACCCGTAGCGGCCATTGACCAGGATCTGCCAGGCAATCTCGGACTCGATCTGGTGGCGCAGTGTCTGAACATCCACGCCCGAACGTTCCAGCTCGGCGACGACGGCGTCGATGGTGGAGTTGTTGCGCTGGGCCAGGTCCAGGAAGGACTGCATGATCTCTTCTTCAGCGACCTCGACTTCGAACTCCCGCGCAGCCTGGAGCTGCAGGTGTTCGTCGATCAGACCGCGGATCGCCTGGTCCTGGACGCGGACCATGGCTTCCTGGTCGAGCGTGGACAGGCCGGTCGAGGCAATGATCAGGCGCATGCGGTTGCGAACATCGACCGTGGTGATCGGTTCGTCATTGACCAGCGCGGCGACACCCTCGGTGATCTGAGCGCTCGCACCCGTGCCAAAAACACTGGCCAGGGCGGCAAAAGAAGCAAGTACGAAATTTCTGGTGCGTGACATCGGTTCTTTCCGTTCCGCCGGAAGATTACTCAAGATTGCCTCCAACGCAATGACGAGACACTGTTCCTAGTCAGGTGCGACACTGCCCAGGGTGAACAGGGAAATCCGGAACTGGATGGAGTCGGAAGGTCCGAGCCGGTCAATCCCCAGATCCTGGCGCT
>JAYZXG010000247.1:0-7785 GCA_036141435.1 Pseudomonadota bacterium
ATCCACTGCGCCGGAACGCACCAGCGTGTCAGCGAGTTCCAGCGCCTGTTCACCGGCATCCGGCTGGGAGACCAGCAGCTCGCCGACATCCACGCCGAGCTTGCCGGCATAGACCGGGTCGAGCGCGTGCTCGGCATCAACAAAGGCCGCGACACCGCCCTTTTTCTGGGCTTCGGCGACCGTGTGCAGGGCCAGCGTCGTCTTGCCGGAGCTTTCCGGGCCGTAGATCTCGATGATACGGCCCTTGGGCAGGCCGCCAATGCCCAGGGCGATGTCCAGCCCCAGGGAACCGGTCGAGATTTCCTCGATGTCCATGGCCGGCTTCTGGCCCAGCTTCATGACGGAGCCCTTGCCGAATGCCTTGTCGATCTGACTCAGCGCTGCCTCAATGGCTTTTTGTTTATCCATCTCTTCGTCTTTCACGAGTCGAATCGCGCCCCTGCTCATAACCGTATTCCCTTATTTCACGCCGCCGAATGGCGGGCAACCAAGATTGATGTACCAATTTTGTTCCGAGAACACAAGGGGAACATTTATGGTTAACAAAGCGGAACAAAATCAGATAGTCAGACCCTGTCTCCGCCCGTTCGCCCCCGTTTCCCGGCCACGTCGATCGGTGAGTCTCACTCTAGGGAGGCGGGGTGACAAAAACGGCCACCCCTCAGATTCGGGCCGCAGACGCGCTAGGCCTGTTCCTTGGCGCTGAGCTCTTCCTTCACCTTCTCCGCCAGCTGGGTCAGCGTGAAGGGCTTGGGCAGGAAGGAAATGTCCTGCTCTTCCGACAGCGTCTTGGAGAATTGCTCGGCCGCATAGCCGGAAATGAAGACGATGCGCGTATTGGTGAGCAGGTCCCGGGCCTTCTCCAGCAAGCCCGGCCCGTCCAGGCCCGGCATGACCACGTCAGAGATCAGCAGGTCAAAGGGCTCGTCCTCGTCCTCGAGAATCTCCAGGGCTTCCTCGCCGTCTTCCGCCTCGGTGACGTCATAGCCACGCTTGGCCAGGGTCTTGGCGGCAATGTTGCGCACCGCATCCTCGTCCTCGACCAGCAGGATACGTCCCTTGCCGGAGAGGTCGGCCGGCGCGGCCTCGACCGTCCTGGCCTGTTCAACCTCGGCCAGCTCGACTTCCTCGGCCTCGGTGGGCTGATAGCCCGGCAGGAAGATGGTGAAGGTCGTCCCCTTGCCCACTTCACTGTCGGCAAACAGGAAACCACCGGATTGCTTGACGATGCCGTACACGGTGGCCAGGCCCAGCCCGGTGCCCTTGCCGGCTTCCTTGGTGGTGAAGAAAGGCTCGAAGATCTTGCCGAGCGTTTCCTTGTCCATGCCGTGGCCCTGGTCCTCGACCTCGATGGCGACCCAGTCGCCCTCGCGCGGGTTCGGTGCCCCGCATTGACGGACATCCTCGGCGTCCAGCGACCGGGTCCGGATGACCAGCTCGCCACCGCCCTGGTCGCGCATGGCGTCACGGGCATTGGCCGCGAGATTGATGATGGCCGTTTCCAGCTGCCCCTTGTCCGCCTTGATCAGGGGCACTTCGCGACCGTGCACGATATCCAGCTTGACGGTTTCCTCGACGATCTGGCGCAACAGCACCGAGACATCCGAGAGCATGTCACCGACATCGAGCGTCTCGGTACGGAAGGTCTGCTTGCGCGAGAAGGCCAGCAGCTTCTTCACCAGGCCTGCGGCCCGCGCCACGGTGGAGTTGATCGCCTGCAGCTCGCCATAGTCCGGGTCGCCAACCGGGTGACGGTTGAGCAGCTCGTCCGTGTTGAGACGCACCGCCGTCAGCAGGTTGTTGAAGTCGTGGGCGACACCCCCGGCCAGCTGGCCGACGGCCTGCATCTTGTTGGCCTGGGAAAATTGCCGCTCCATGTCCTTCCAGCTGGTCACATCAATGATGTAGGCCACGCGCTTGCCCCCGCGCGCCGGCGCAAAGGCGAGATGGACGTAGGCCGGCTTTTCACCGGCCAGTTTGGCTTCCGCAGGATCCCCGCTTCCGGCCATGGCCGAGGAGAAGGCATCGGTGGCCGAGCGCCCGTCATCCCAGTCGAACATCTCGCAGAATTTGACACCGGGCACGGCCTTGCCGCCCGTCAGCTGGACCAGCGCCGGATTGACGTCCTCGATGATCGCGGTTTCCGGATCTGCTCCGTCAAGGCGAACCACACCGAAGGGCGCGCTGGCAAACATCTCGTCCAGCGTATGGCCAGCCGCACGGCCCTCACCCATGGCCTGGGCAACGCCGGGAGGCGCACCGGTCGCGGACAGCCCGTACATCACAGCCCGTCCCATCGGCGGATCACCCGCCGCCCACTCCACGGCGATCGCGACCGGGCTTTCAATGCCGTCGCGGGCCTTCAGGCGCGCATCAATGCGCGCCACGCCCTCGCCGCCTCGGGTCTGCATCAGCGCGCGCGCGCCATCCCCGGTCAGAATATCAGACAGGCGGGGAAATGCGTCTCCCGGTGCCAGGCCCAGCCAGTCACGCAGGGTCGCATTGCCCATGGCAATTTCACCGCTGGTGCGCAGGGAAAACAGGGCGACCGGCGCGTTCTGGGACCAGTCGGCGGACGCCGTGGCGCTGCCGGCGCCGGC
The DNA here is from genome assembly GCA_036141435.1 of Pseudomonadota bacterium. Classification (GTDB taxonomy): domain Bacteria; phylum Pseudomonadota; class Alphaproteobacteria; order Caulobacterales; family Maricaulaceae; genus Maricaulis. The sequence continues at coordinate 2,601 of JAYZXG010000247.1, forward strand.
CTGCTCGACAGGCTGCAGCCGCCAAAAAACCAGCCCGTCAGCCAGCGGGCGCGCCTCAAGGCGCACATTCAGGGTCTCGGTATCACCAACCGGCAGGGGCGGTAGCAGTTCGCATGCGCCCTCCCCGCGCGCCGCCGCACGTGCCAGCCGATAAACGGAGCCATCTCCGCCGCCGGCACCGGCCCACAGGCGGTCGATCGTCGGCAAACCGAAGCTCTGGCCAAGGGATCCCGCCGTCTTGGCGAGTTCGCGATAGGCGTCATTGCCCCAGCGCACCGCACCGCGGCGGTCGGTGATCAGCACCGGCTCGGGGAAACTGTCCATGGCGCTGTAGCCGAGCTCGGCGATGGACGGCACACGATTGCGAATGACGGTATTGCGGATCCCGCGCCCCGCCGTTTCACCTGCAGCGATGGTGTAAAGCACGAGGAAACTCGCCGCCGCCAGGCCAGACAGATAGATAAAGCCCTGCCGCCCCGCTTCGACCGGTGCAAACACGGCTGCCAGGGCCGCCAGAACCACAATGAAACCCAGGACCCAGAAGGTCACGCGACCAAACGGTTTTTCCCAGAAGGACTTCGGATTTTCAGAGTTCGAAACAGGCATTTCGGCCATGGGCGGCTCCAGCGCGAATCAAGTGCGGTTGGGAGAGCTTACTCGCTCGGACGGTATTGTGCGCGTCCCGGGGATTGGGACAGGGACAGGACATAGCCGATCACCCGGGCCACAGCCTTGAAGTGATCGACCGGAATTTCTTCATCCAGTTCGGCGGTTGCGTAGAGTGCGCGCGCCAATGGCGGGTCTTCCACGATCGGAACGTCATTATCCTTGGCCATTTCGCGGATGCGCAGCGCGACCTCGTCCACACCCTTGGCAACACAGATCGGTGCCGGCGTCTCACCCTGCTCGTAGTGCAGCGCGATGGCATAGTGGGTCGGGTTGGTAATGACGACGGTGGAATCGGGCACCTTGGCCATCATCCGTTTCTGGGCGCGCTCCTGGCGCAGCTGGCGCAGTTTCGCGCGCACCATCGGGTCACCTTCGGACTGTTTGAGCTCGTCCTTGATTTCCCGGCGCGACATGCGGTTGCGCTTGATGAAGGTCTGGCGCTGATAGGCATAATCGAGCGCGGCAACGGCCGCGTAGACGATCAGGGCAGCGATCATCAGCTCGATGGCGGACTGGCGGACCACCGCGAGAATGGAGGGAATGTCCATCAGCGGCATGCCGGCGAGGATTTCCCGCTTGGGATAGATGACGATGAAGGCCGCCCCTGCGACCAGGATCATCTTGCCGACCCCCTTGAAGAAATTCATCCATGCCTCGGCACCGAAGACACGCTTGGCCCCTTCGAACGGGTTGATCTTGGACAGTTTCGGCTGGATTTTCTCGGTCGTGAACAGCATGCCCTGCTGGACGTAATGCCCCGCAAATCCGGCCACCACGAGCAGCAGGATCGGGAAGGCCACCATCACGACGACCTCTTCGGCCGTCTGCTGCATCATGCCCATGATCGCCTGGGGGTTCATCGAGAATTCGTGGGCCCGGGCAAAGTAGACCTGCATGCTCTCGGCCATGTTGCGGGCCATGGACGGTAGCAGAAAGCCGATCAGGGCCAGGCCGGAGGCCAGGATGAACCAGCCGGGAATCTCCTGCGACTTGGCGACATCGCCCTTCTTGCGCGCGTCATCCAGCCGCCGCTGGGTCGGTTCTTCTGTTTTCTGGCTGTCGTCTTCGCCCTCGGCCATGAACCGGTCCCCCTAGTTCAGCTCGATGGCGAAACGCTGCATGCGTTCCAGCCACACGGCGCTCATCGCGCCCAGAGCGATGGTGAAGATGAACAGCCCGACCATGATATTGGCGGGCATGGCGATGAAGAAGATCTGTAATTGCGGCATCAGTCGCGAGAGCACGCCCAGCGCCAGGTAGAAGATCAGACCATAGACGATCAGCGGCGCGGCCAGCTGAACGGCGATGCGGAAGGTGTCGACAAACGCGCCGAGCGCCCACTGCCCGGCATCCGTCATGGACGGCATGTCGCCCGGCGGGAACAGCTCGTAGGAATTGTGCGCGGCCATCAATAACAGGTGGTGCAATCCGGTGGTGAACAGAAGCGCAATGAACACCAAGTTCAGGAAGGTGGACATGATCGCGCCCTGGGTGCCCATGGACGGATCGAAACTCTGCGCCATCGCCAGGCCGCTCTGCATGCCGATGATCTGTCCGGCGATGGCGGCTGTGGCCATGAAGATGCGCGCCATCGCCCCGATCATCAGCCCGATCAGCACTTCGGTCATCACCAGTCCGGCGAGCTGCATCGGCTGGTCCGGCATGACCGGCAGCATGGGCGCCACGATCGGTCCCATCACCAGGCAGATCAGCAGGGCGAAGGCCAGGCGGATCGGCACCGGAATGGAGGGCTCACCGAAACCCGGCATCAGCATCAGGATCGCGCCGAGGCGGGCGAACACCAGACCTGCAGCGAACACGAGCTCGGGCAGGAGATCGGTCATGGATTGGCGATCCGATCGATAATGACGGACATGAACCCACCCAGCAGCGCGCCCATGAGCGGCAGGAAGATCAGCAGGGAGATGAAGATGGCAATGATCTTGGGAACGAAGACCAGGGTCATCTCCTGAATCTGCGTCAGAGCCTGAAACAGGGCAATGGTGATGCCCACGGCCAGCCCCGTGATCATGATCGGTGCCGACATGGCCAGCATCAGCCAGATCGCTTCTCGGGCATAGTCGAGGACTTCAGGTCCGGTCACCGTGAGCGTGCCTTCTGCAGCGGGGGAATCGATTAAAGTTAATTATCTTTACGATTCTCCGAACCCCGTTAAGAAAGAGTCAATTCTGGTAAATACGGGGAACACTTGCCATGAGTATTCGCGACCTTCTGATCGGCGTCAGCGCCCTCTCCTTGATCACGGCCTGCACGCCGGCCAATGACCAGGCCGGGCAAGCGCCTGCCGCATCGGAGAGCACGACGTCCGCCGGTGAAACCGCGGCAGCCGAGCAAACCGAAACCGAGCGTCTCTACGCCTTCTTCCAGGAGGCCTTTGAGGAGGAAATGGCCCTGTCACCGCTGACCCAGACCTATCTGGGCATGGTCGAGGACCTGGACGCCTATGGCCAGTGGGATGATGCCTCCGAGGAGAATTTCCGGTCCGGCCTGCAGCGCGAGGCCGATCGCATTCGCCGCATGAACGAGGAGTTCGACTATAACGCCCTCACCCCGGCGGCACAGATCTCCTGGCGATTTGCCGAGTTCATCGCAGCGAACAACCAGCAGCAGGCTGAGTTCTGGGATCACGGCTATGTCTTCACCCAGTTCTTTGGCCCGCACACGCAGATGCCGACCATCCTGATCGGCTATCACCGCGTGGACAGCGTCGAGCACGCCGAAGCCTACATCTCCCGCCTCAACGGGCTGGGCGATCTGATGCGCACCTACACCGCGCAGGCCGATGCCCGCGCCGAGAGCGGCGTTGTCCCGCCGGCCTTCGCTTTCCCGATCATCATCTCGACCACACGCGGCATGATCACGGGCTTCCCGTTCGATGAGAGTGAAGATGACAGCCCGCTGATGGCTGATTTCCGCATGAAGGTGGCCTCGCTTGGCCTGGAGGAGGCAGCCGCCACGGATCTGCTTGATCGCGCGGCAGAAGCCATGCGCACGTCCATCCAGCCGGCCTATGAAGACCTCATCGCAACGATGGAACGCCATGCAGAACTGGCTGGCGATGCCAACAACGGTGCCTGGGCCCTGCCGGAAGGCCAAGCCTTCTACGAGAGCCAGCTGCGCAACTACACCACGCGCAATGACATGACCGCCGAGGAAATCCACCAGACCGGTCTAGCCGAAGTCGAGCGCATCCATGGCGAGATGCGCGCGATCATGGAACAGGTGAACTTCGAGGGCAGCCTGCAGGACTTCTTCGAATTCGTGCGGACAGACGACCAATTCTACTATCCCGACAGCGACGAGGGGCGTCAGCGTTATCTCGATGAATCCACCGAAATGATCAACGCGCTGATGGAAGTCGCGCCGCAGTATTTCGGCCAGCTGCCGCGCGGCGAGCTGGAAGTCCGCGCGGTTGAGCAATACCGCATCGAGACGGCCACCGGCGCCTTCTACGAGCAGGGTTCGCTGGATGGCACCCGCCCCGGTGCCTACTATGTGAATCTCGCCAACATGCGCGACAACCCGACCTATCTGATGGAGTCCCTGGCCTTCCACGAGGGCGCACCGGGTCACCACTTCCAGGTCGCGCTGTCACAGGAACTGGAAAACACGCCGATGTTCCAGCGCTTCGCCTGGTATTCGGCCTATGGCGAGGGCTGGGCCCTCTATGCCGAGAACCTGGGCAAGGAAATGGGCTTCTTCACCGATCCCTACCAGGATTTCGGTCGCCTCTCCTATGAGGTCTTCCGCGCGGCGCGCCTGGTCGTTGATACAGGCATCCACCACTATCAGTGGACCGAGGAACAGGCGAATGCCTACATGCTCGAAGCGACGCCGATGCCGGCCGGCGATATCGAAAACGAGGTCCGCCGCTACATCGTCTGGCCTGGCCAGGCCGTCTCCTACAAGGTCGGCATGCTGACCATCCAGGAACTGCGCCAACGGGCCATGGACGCCCTCGGCGACGATTTCGACTGGGGAGAATTCCACGATGTTGTGCTGACCAATGGCTCCGTCCCGCTCTCGCTGCTGGAAGCCAATATCGACGCCTACATCGCGGACACCCTGGCCGCACAGTAACGCACATGTGAGCCCGGAACCTTGCCTTGGCAGGGTCCGGGCTTCATTTTGCCTGCAATCCAGCATCACTGAGGGGAACCAGATGAGCTATTTGAAACACCTGACGCTTGGCGTCTCCGTTGCGGCCCTGTTGACCGCGTGCAGCCAGCCGGCCGCCGATGACGCGGCACAGGACAGCGCTGCCGCACCGGCCGCCGAAAGCGCCATGAATGACGCGGCGACAGCCGCCAGCGACGCGGTCGAAACGGAAAGCGATCGTCTGAACGCCTGGTTCCAGCAGGTCTTTGATGAAGGCGTGGCAGAATCGCCCATGTACCAGACCTTCCTGGGCATGAAGACGAATTACGACCAGTGGGACGACCCGTCGCCGGAAGAAGAGCTGCGCCAGTATGAGCGCGGTCGTGAGCAGCATGCC
>JAYZXG010000248.1:0-5652 GCA_036141435.1 Pseudomonadota bacterium
AATTCCTCGTCTGAGCAGATGCCGAGCGTGTCATAAACCTCCGGATACGAGGCAATGACCGGGTCGACCCTGACTGTGGCCCAATAGTTTTCGTAATCCGCATGGCATGAGGAAAAATCAGATGCGTCTTGCAGAAGGGTCAGGGATAAAGCGAGCAGACTGAACACGCGGCAACCTCGATTGCTTTGCCCGAATAGTAGGGGGTTTGCAGATTGAGAAAAGCCTATTCCCGAAGCGTCCAGCTCCAGCTGATGGGGTCATGGCCCTCGATATCCGAGATGGTCGCGGTCAGCGTGTTTCCTTCGCGGGCATAGGCGATGCGCTGGGGGAAGTCGTGCTCGGCGTTTGTGAAGGTGGCGCTCTGCTCGCCCTGCTCCACAAGTTCGAAACAGACAGCCTCGCGGCCGCCGGGCTGGGCGCAATAATGGGTCTGGTCGAAGGACTGGATGCGGATGAATTCGAACCCGCTGGCCCGGCCATCGCGCAGGGCGCGATTGGTGGCCAGCATCAGCCCGCCGCGCATATCGCCCCAGACCTCCTCGCTGACCCGGCCATTGGCCTCGCGGACCCAATGCCCCTCTAGCCAGGAGAAATCAGGACTTTCAGTGGGCTGAACGGCGCTTGCTAACAGGGCGAGGCTGGCGACAACACTCATCGGAGGCTCCCGTGATTGATATCGGCCAGCCTAGCGCGCCCCGCGACAGGCGGGAAGCCGGCATCAGGCGGGCAAGTGACCCGTCTTCACGTAGATCAGGCATCCCTCCTCGCTGAAGGGTGTGTGTTCGGACAGGTGCGGATTGCGCAGCCAGGTCCCCTTGGGATAGTCGCCCAGCTCGTCCTGGAAGGTGCCGTCCAGCACCAGGATCTCCTCGCCACCCCAGTGGCGGTGCCGGTTGAAACGCGTCCCCGGCTCCCATTTCACCAGCGCGACCCCTTCCGTGCCGGCATTGTGCAGGGGCAGGACGGACAGGCCATCGACCAGGCCCGGTGAGAAGTCAGCCTTGCGGGTGTCGATCGACTTGGGGGCCAGGTCCATGGGGTCGAACTGGCGCAGTTTTACAAAGATCGTCGCACCCTCTTTGGTGCAGGGGGTGTGCGAGGAGCCCGGCGGATTGCGCACGTAATGGCCCGCAGAATAGTCCCCGCTCTCATCCGAGAACACACCGTCCAGGACGAGATATTCCTCGCCCAGCTCATGGCCGTGCGGCTCGAAACTCGAATTCGGAGCAAAGCGGACAATGGTGGTGGCCCGGGCGACTTCATCGCCGATCCGGTCGAGCATCTGGCGCTCGACGCCGGAGGCTGGCGAGGCCACCCATTCGCGATCTTCCGGCCGCAGGACCACGCGCTCACTGAAGTTGGAATGTAGCTGCATGATTAAATCTACCTATCAAGTGATAGGCAATGTGGGGTGGCGCGCCTCCGGTTCAAGTGTGGCGGCTAAAAAAGTGGTTGGGAGCGGTTCGGGGCTAGCCCAGACGAGAGCGCATGGCAGCGGCGATCCCGAAGGGCATCAGGGCCATGGTGCCCAGCGAGACGGCGAGGGTCAGCAGAACCGTCGCCCAGGCGCGGTCATAATCACCGTCCAGCGCAGCCCGGCCCGCGCCGGCCGCAAAGACGAGGACCGGGATCATCATGGGAATGGCGATCAGCGAGATCAGCAAGCCCCCGCGCCGCACGCCGGCCGACAGGGCGCTGGCAAAGCCGGCGACCAGGGCCAGGGCCGGGATGGCGGCCGACAGGCCACAGAAGACTACCAGGACCTCGCCCGCATTCAGCCCGTACATCATGCCGCCCAGCGCCCCGATCAGCGGCAGCGCCCACAGCGTGGCGAGCGCCTGTCCCATGACCTTGGCAAAGGCGAGGACGGGCAGGCTGATATTGGACAGGGCATAAAGTTCGAGCGTGCCATCGAAGAAATCATCGGCAAAGCTGCGTTCGCCAAACTGCAGCACCGCCAGCAGGGCGGAAATGCCCATGATGCCCGGACCGACGGAGACGAGGGTCTCGCTCTCGGCGCCAATGGCCAGCGGGCCCAGCGTGATACAGGCGAGGAAAAAGGCCGTCGGGCCTGCAGCACCACCGCCACCGGCCCAGGCCAGTCCGGCTTCGCGGCCGAGAATGCGCCAGAAGCCCGTCATAATCCGCCCCCCAGCTCCAGCCTCTGGGCGCCGGGCCAGTCGAGATCCTGGTGGGTGGCGGCAAGAACAATTCCGCCGCGACCGCGATGCCAGGCGACAAGCTCGCCGAGGCGTTCGCGCCCGGCGCGATCAAGCGGGCCGGCAGGCTCGTCCATCAGCCAGAACGGCCGGTTCATGACCGCGAGGCGGGCCATGGCCCCCCGTCTTTGCTGGCCGCGCGAAAGGCGGGCCGGGGGTCGATCGATCAGGTGGCCGATATCCAGCGCCTTGAGCACCGGCATGATGACCGAGCCCGGTTGTCCAGCCAGGCCCGCCCAGAAGCGCAGGGATTTGCGAAGGGTCTCGTTGGGTTTGAGCCCGTCGGTATGACCCAGCCACGCGATCAGCTCGGCCGGGTCGCCGTCCTTGCCCAGGGCGATTTCTCCACCGGCCTGCGGCAGGAATCCGGCCAGCGTGCGCAGGAGCGTCGTCTTGCCCGATCCATTGCGTCCGGTCAGGAAAAGCGCGTCGCCCGGATTGAGCGTGAATGAAATATCCTCGCGCAGCACGAACTCGCCCCGCTTCAGCGTCAGCTGGGAGACGCTCAGAGAATGGGCTTCAAGATCAGACAGATCCGGCATTGAGGCGGTTTCAACGGGCATTGATCGCATGTCGCCCAACTTGATGGCCAAGGTCAACGCGCAGTGTGTGCATTGCAGCGAAAGCACAGTGCGGCTAAAACGCGCGCAATCGGTCACGACCGGATCCGTCTTCCCGGCGGATGCGCCCGTCTTTCAAGGCCGCTGCGCATGCAGCGATGGCGCCGCCCAATCAGATAGTCGCCAACCACGTCCGTGGTCTGGCTTGATTTGGATATGAGGAACAGAAATGGCTTCTTTGGACAGTTTTTCCTGTAAACGCACCCTCACCGCGGCCGGTGAAACCTATACCTATTACGACCTGAAAGTGGCTGAAGCGAATGGCCTGACCGGCGTCTCGCGCCTGCCCGCTTCGCTCAAGGTCCTGCTTGAGAACCTGCTTCGCTTCGAGGACGGCAAGACCGTCACCAAGGCCGATATCGAAGCCATGGCCGAATGGCTGACGACCAAGAAATCCACCCACGAGATCGCTTATCGCCCGGCGCGCGTGGTCATGCAGGACTTCACCGGTGTTCCGGCTGTGGTCGACCTGGCCGCCATGCGTGACGCCGCGACCAAGCTGGGCGCAGACCCGCAGCGGATCAACCCGCAGGTGCCGGTTGACCTGGTCATCGACCACTCCGTCATGGTCGACAATTTCGGTGGCGCGGACAGTTTCGCGAAAAACGTCGAGCGTGAGTACCAGCGCAATGGCGAGCGCTACAAATTCCTCAAATGGGGCGCCAAGGCGTTCGACAACTTCCGTGTTGTTCCGCCGGGCACGGGCATCATTCACCAGGTGAACCTCGAGAACCTGGCCCAGACCGTCTGGACCAAGGAAGAAAACGGCGAGACCATCGCCTATCCGGACACCTGTGTGGGCACCGACAGCCATACCACCATGATCAACGGCATGGCCGTTCTGGGCTGGGGTGTGGGTGGTATCGAGGCCGAGGCCGCGATGCTGGGCCAGCCGGTCTCCATGCTGATCCCGGAAGTCATCGGTTTCGAGCTGACCGGCAAGATGCCGGAAGGCGCGACCGCGACCGACCTCGTGCTCAAGATCGTTGAAATGCTCCGCGCGCGCGGCGTGGTTGGCAAGTTCGTCGAATTCTACGGCGCTGGCCTGGACAACCTGTCCCTGGAAGACGAGGCGACCATCGCCAACATGGCACCGGAATACGGCGCGACCTGTGGCTTCTTCCCGACCGACAATGAAACCCTCGCCTTCCTCAAGGCGACCGGCCGTGACGACAAGCGTGTCGCCCTGGTCGAGGCCTATTCCAAGGCCCAGGGGATGTTCCGCCCGGACTATGACGCCGATCCGGAATTCACCGATACCCTGCACCTGGACATGTCCACCATCGTTCCGGCCGTATCCGGTCCGAAGCGCCCGCAGGACTGGATCGCCCTGACCGACGCGGCGGAAGGCTTCACCAAGACGATGGATACCGAGTACGGCAAGGCTGACGAGCTCGGCAAGTCCGCTCCGGTCGAGGGTGAGGACTTCGCCTTCACCAATGGTGACGTTGCCATTGCAGCCATCACCTCCTGTACCAATACGTCCAACCCGTCCGTGCTGCTGGGTGCCGGCCTGCTGGCCCGCAACGCCCTGGCCAAGGGCCTGTCCACCAAGCCGTGGGTCAAGACCTCGCTGGCGCCGGGCTCCCAGGTTGTCACCGACTATCTGGAAAAGGCGGGTCTGCAAGACGATCTGGACGCGCTGGGCTTCAACCTCGTCGGTTACGGCTGCACCACCTGTATCGGTAACTCCGGTCCGCTGCCGCCGGCCATCTCCAAGGCGATCAACGACAACGATCTCGTTGCCACGTCTGTACTGTCCGGTAACCGCAACTTCGAAGGCCGTATCAGCCCGGACGTTCGCGCCAACTACCTGGCGTCCCCGCCGCTGGTCGTGGCCTATGCGATCGCCGGTACGATGACCAAGAACCTGACCACCGAGCCGCTGGGCCAGGACCAGGATGGCAATGACGTGTATCTGCGTGACATCTGGCCGACCTCTGCCGAGGTGGCTGAGGCTGTGCGCACGGCGATTTCGCCGGAAATGTTCGCCGAGCGTTATGCGGACGTCTTCAAGGGCGATGACGCCTGGGGCGCCATCGATGTTGCCGGTGGTCTGACCTATGCCTGGGATCACACCTCCACCTATGTTCAGAACCCGCCGTATTTCGAAGGCATGACCATGGATCCGGAAGCTCCGGGCGATGTCGTCAATGCCAAGATCATGGGTCTGTTCGGCGACTCGATCACCACGGACCACATCTCGCCGGCCGGTTCGATCAAGGCCGACAGCCCGGCTGGTCGTTACCTGCAGGAGCACCAGGTCCCGGTTCTGGAGTTCAACTCCTACGGTTCGCGTCGCGGCAATCACGAAGTGATGATGCGCGGCACGTTCGCCAACATCCGCATCAAGAACAAGATGCTGGACGGCGTCGAGGGCGGCTACACCCTCAAGGACGGCAAGCAGGTCGATATCTACGACGCCTGCATGGAGTACCAGGCGGCCGGAACGCCGCTGGTTGTCTTCGGCGGCAAGGAATACGGCACGGGGTCCTCGCGCGACTGGGCGGCCAAGGGGTCGCGTCTGCTCGGCGTGAAGGCGGTTATCGCCGAGAGCTTCGAGCGTATCCACCGCTCCAACCTGATCGGCATGGGCGTGCTGCCGCTGCAGTTCGAAGAGGGCCATTCCTGGGAAGGCCTGGGCATGAAGGGCGACGAGACCGTCACCATCAAGGGCGTCTCCGAACTGGAACCGCGTGCCTCCATGACGGTTGAGGTCACCTTCGCTGATGGTTCGACCAAGACCGCACCGGTCAAGGCTCGCATCGATACCGAGAACGAGCTGGAGTATTTCCGCAATGGCGGCATTCTCC
>JAYZXG010000249.1:0-2703 GCA_036141435.1 Pseudomonadota bacterium
GATGAGCGGCGAGGCGGATTACCTGGTCCGGGTGTTGGTGCGCGATGCCAATGACTATGAGCGTGTGCACCGCGAAGTGCTGTCAGCCCTGCCGGGCGTGGCGCGCCTGCATTCCAGCTTCACCATCCGCCAGGTCTTCTCGCGCACGCAGGTGCCCGTGGCCGAGGGAACCGAGGTCTAGCCGTGGGACGTCGAGCCTCCCCGTTTCGTGTCGAGCTGGCCGACGAGCGGATAAGGTGGTTCAAGCGCGGTTTCTTCCGACGCTGGAAGCAGCTTGCCGAACTGCCGGTTGCTGAAATTCGGCGGATCGATGTCGAAGTCGTCGACGCCCTCACATATGATTCTGTCTTTCTGGCTTTCACGGGATCAGAACGCACCATTCGGGTGGAAGAAGACGATGAAGGTTTCGATGCACTCGCCGCGTGGATGGACGGTCAATACGAGCTCCACGATCCCGATTGGCGCGAGACCGTGGATGCGTACATCTGTGCGAACCCTCTGACGGGCATGTGCGCCACACTCTGGCTCGCGGCGGGAACCGAGGTCTGACCCCGGATACTCAGTCTTTCCGAAATCGTCGGTAATCAAATGCCGAGAGCGGGATATCCTCCTCATCGAACATGAATTGAGGAGGCCGACATGACGGACCTGACCATCACGCTGGAGGAAGACGGCAACAAGGGGCGCTATGTGGCGCGTCTGCCGGGCAGCGCGGAAGAGGCAGAGATGACCTATTCTCGTATCAGCCCCGGCCGCATCATCGTTGATCACACCGGCGTTCCGGACGCCTTCAAGGGCATGGGCGTGGGCAAGGCATTGGCGCTCAATATCATTTCCGAAGCCCGTTCAAAGGGTTTCACCATCGTCCCGTTGTGTCCCTTCCTGAAAGCCCAGGCGGATCGCAATCCCGACTGGGGAGATGTGATCGAGGGCATGGCCGCACCGGCCGCAGGCTGAAGGGCTTGCCCTCTGGCCGAGGGAGGGCTAACTCCCCGGCCATGACTGATGAACGCTACAATGTGCTGGGCCAGCTGGGCTCGGACACCCCGCTGCCCAACTCGCCGGAAGAGGCCGAGCTGGAGCGTGTCGCCAATCCGTGTGACGCGGACTACATGATCCGCTTCGCCTGCCCGGAATTCACCTCGATCTGCCCGGTGACCGGCGCTCCGGACTTCGCCCATCTGGTGATCGACTATGTGCCGCAGGACTGGATCGTCGAATCCAAGTCGCTCAAGCTCTTCCTCGGCTCCTTCCGCAATCACGGCGCCTTCCACGAGGCCTGTACGACCATGATCGGCCAGCGCCTGATCAAGGAACTTGATCCGAAATGGCTGCGCATTGGCGGCTATTGGTATCCGCGCGGCGGCATCCCCATCGACGTCTTCTTCGCGACCGGTGAACCGCCCAAGGGCGTCTGGATCCCCGACCAGGGCGTCGCGCCCTATCGCGGCCGCGGGTAAGGCGAGGGGCGAGGCATGAAAAGCGTGTTTATCAGTGTCTTCGCCCTCTCGGTCGTCTTGCTCCAGGATCCGGCGGACAGAACCGGCAGCCTGGTATTCGTCAGCCAACGCAGCGGGCAGGGCGATCTCTACCTTATGACAGACACCGGTCCGCGACTGTTCGCGGGTCAGGACGTTGCAGGCGAGGGCGGACCGCGTCTGGACCCGGCCCGAAACCGGATCGTCTATCAGCGTTTTGATGATCGCGGGGCGGAGCTCGTCGCCGACGGTTCGATACTGTTTCGGGATCCCAACGGCGACACGCCGCCATCCTGGTCGCCGGACGGCGAACAGATTGCCTTTGTCAGCGCCGATGAGACCGGCGCGCATGTCTATCTGGCACCCGTCACGAACCCGTCCGAGGCGGTTCGCCTGACGCAGGGCGATGTCCAGGATCGCTACCCGGTATTCTCGCCAGACGGCGCGCAGATTGTCTTCTGCCGGCAAACCGAAGCGGGTTGGGATCTCTACCGCGTGGAGGTAGCAACCGGCGCAACCGACCGGCTGACTTCGGACTCTGTATTCCTTGCCCATCCCGCCTGGTCCCCGGATGGACGATACATCGCCTATGACCGCTGGTTTGACGGTCAAACCGAGCTCATGGTGCTCGATCTCGCCAATGGCGAGACCCGACGCCTGACAGACCGGTCGGGTAATGACATGGCCCCGAGCTGGTCTCTTGATGGCAGCGAGCTGGCGTTCGCCAGTGATACGACCGGGGACTGGGAACTGTGGACCCTTCGCCTGGCAACCGGTGAACTCGCACAGATCACCCGGTCACCCGGTTTCGATGGTGCACCGCTCTATGTCCCGCTGGATGTCGCCCGCTAGGCTTTCCAGCGGCCGATATGCGCGGGCGGACGCTTGCGTTCCACCGGTTCATCCTTGGCCGTGCCGATATAGACAAATCCGGCAACGCGCTCTCCCGAGCGCAGGCCGAGCATGTCCTTGATGTCGCTGTCGAATGCGTACCATTCGGTGAGCCATTGAGCACCAAAGCCCATCGCGGACGCGCCGATCAGCAGGTTCTGGCAGGCGGCACCGGCCGAGAGTTCCTGCTCCCAGACCGGGATCGGATGTTTTTCCGTGACACAGGAAATCACGGCGATGACCAGGGGCGCGCGATTGAAGCGATTGCGCTCGAAGTCGATCTGCTCCGGGCTGGCCTCGGCGTTCTTGGCCGCCCAGATCTTGCCGAGCACAT